>JBATNV010000100.1:0-35475 GCA_049290495.1 Gammaproteobacteria bacterium
GCCACGATCCGTACCTCCTGCGATGAGAGTCTGCAACGGCTGGGCGTGGAGCAGATCGACCTGTTTTATCTGCACCGTATCGACCCTCGGGTGCCGATTGAAGACTCGATGGGGGTGATGGCTGAGCTGGTACAGGCAGGCAAGATCCGCTTCGCGGGTATCTCTGAAGCGAGCCCGGATACCCTGCGCCGCGCACACCGCATACACCCGGTTGCAGCCCTGCAGAGTGAGCTGTCGCCCTGGACGCGTAATGCCTGTCGTCCGGCGCTGGAGACCTGCAAGGAACTCGGCGTTGCCTTTGTCGCCTACAGTCCGCTCGGGCGCGGTTTCCTGACCGGTGCCATCAGCAGCGTGGCGGATATTCCGGACGGCGATACGCGGCGCATGTTCCCGCGTTTCCAGGCGGAAAACCTCCAGCACAACCGCGCGGCGGCAGAAGGTCTGCAGGAGCTGGCGCGTGGCATCGGCTGCACGCCGGCCCAGCTGTCGCTGGCCTGGGTGCTTGGTCAGTGGCAAGGCGTACTGCCGATCCCTGGCACCAAGAAGCGTCGCTATCTCGAAGAGAACGCTCTGGCTGCAGACCTGCAGCTGTCAGCGCAACAGCTGGCTGCAGTTGCACGTGCGATCCCGGAGGATCTGGTACAGGGTGAGCGTTATCCCGAGGGCATGCTGGGAACCCTCAACATCTGAGCCGGGTCTGCTTTGCCTGGGCCTGGCCTGTTTGCGATCCATAGCGGAGAAGGAGTAACCGACATGACGACACAGAGTGAGCAGATTGCCGGCGAGCGCCGCCGTCTGAAATCGGTGCGGCAGCTGCTGAGCGCGGCGGTGGCGCGCAAGTCTGGCGGCAACCCGTCGTTTGTACCGTTTTATATCGCCTTGGCAGACTACATGGAGGCGTCGATGGGTCGCCTGCATGCCCAGGATGTGAAGATGGGCGACATGATTCGCCGCAAGCTCGTCACGCTCGATGACCTGGCGCGACAGGCACTCGATGAACTGCACGAACGCCTGGCCGGCAACCAGGCTCACCTGAAGGTTTTCTCGGCGGCAAAGCGTTCACTGCAGAGTGAAGGTGCCGATGCGCTGGAGCGTTTCGAGCAGGCCAGTGCAGCCTACACCGACTATATCGTCGCCAATATGGGCCATCACGGCGCGACGACCGAGCTGGCGGCAAAGTTGTTCAGCGAGGCTGACTGGAGCTACATGGCCGGCAGCACGGAAGCGGAGACCGCACTGGAGCAGCAGCTTTACGCGCGGATATACGCCCTGCTGCCAGCAGCACTGGCCGATCTGCAGCCGGCGGCGGTCTGAAACCTTGCGGCGACCGGACATCGCGATGCAGCTGCGGCTGGTCTTTCTCCTCGCGTTTCTGGCGACATTGCCCGTGCTGCCGGTCCGCGCCGACACGCGTGTCGGTCACACCATCGTCATCAGCAAGGCCATCGCAGATGATCTCTACGTCGTCGGCGGCAGGCTGCGGATCGACAACTCTGTGGCCGGCGATGCCGTGCTCGCAGCCGGTACGGTCGCGCTTGCAGGTGATGTCGACGGTGATGTAAGCGTTGCGGGCGGAACAATCGGGATCTCCGGCGGTGTGGGTGATGATCTGCGTGCCGCAGGCGGTGACATTACGCTGAATGGCTTCGTCACGGACCATGCAGTGATCGTCGGCGGCGTAGTCAACATCGCCGAGGGCAGTGCGATTGCCGGCCGCACCTGGATTGCGGCAGGTACGCTGGATATGGCCGGCCAGATCGGCGCGGACCTGCGGGTATTTGCCCGGACCGTGATCATCACCGGTCAGATCCACGGCAATGTCGAGATTACGGCGCAGGAGATTCGCGTCGAGTCGGGTGCCGCCATCGGCGGCGATCTGGTCTGGCACAGTAAACAGCCGCCGCTGATCGCCGAAGACGCGTTGATACTGGGCGAGGTGGCTGGTGTAGCCGCGCCCGTGAGAGAGTTGCCGGAAGCCGCGCCACCGGCATTTGGCGGATGGGCCCTCGGCCTTGCGATCATGATTGCTGGCGCTGGCGTGTTCTGGTTGAGCCCAACGCTCGTAGAGCGTTCAGGCGCATTGCTGAATGCCGCGCCCGTGCGCACGCTAGTGACTGGTGCCGTTGCGATCTCGCTGACGCCGCTGCTGATCGTTGTGTTGTTCGTGTCGATCTTTGGCTGGCTGTTCGGGTTACTGCTGCTGACAGCCTATCTGTTGGCCGTGCTTCTTTCCTGGCTGCTCGGCCTTTTGATGCTGGTTGAGTTGATCCGGATCCGGATTGCCGCTCAGAAGCCCTTGCCGGCGACGGGGCGCCGTTCCAGTTGGCGGGCCCTGTTGCTGCTGTTGCCGGTGACGGCATTTGCGCTGGTTGTGCAGTTGGTGCCAGTCATCGGCACGCTGTTCTCCCTGCTCGTCCTGCTGGGAGGCTTTGGCGCACTGGCTTCGCTCGCGATACGACGGGCGCCATCTGCCGCGTAGTCTTTTGCCCAGTCTGAGAACTGCTCGGCCGGCATCGGCTTGCTGATCAGGTAGCCCTGCGCCTGTTCGCAACCGCTTTCTGCCAGCCAGTTCAGCGCGGCCTGCGTTTCAACCCCCTCGGCAATGACCCGCAGTCCAAGATTTTGGGCCAGATTCATCGCTGCGCTCACGATTGCCACATCGGCCCTGTCGGCCGGCAGGTTGGTGATAAAAGACCGGTCTATTTTCAGTTCGTCTATCGGCAGGCGCTTGATCATCGACAAGGAAGAATAGCCGGTACCGAAGTCATCCATTGCAATCCGGATACCGAGGTCGCGCAGGCATTCGAGGATCAGCGTGGCGTGTTTGAAATCGAGGACGACTGCTTCTTCAGTGATCTCCAGTACCAGGTTTTTTGCCGGGAGATCGTGGTTACGCAGCAGTTCAAGGATATAGAGCGGCAGGTTCCTGTCCTGCAGGTCGCGGCTCGACAGGTTTACCGATATCGGCAGGTCGAGGCCTTCTTCGAGCCACAGACGGCATTCCCGGATTGCAGTTGCCAGCGCCCAGTTGGTGATCAGCGAGATGTTGCCCGACTTCTCCGCGATGGGTATGAACTGGTCGGGCGTCAGAAAGCCAAAGCCCGGATGCTGCCAGCGTACCAGCGCTTCGGCACCACAGATCGCACCGTCCGAGAGCCGTATCTTTGGCTGCATATAGAGCCTGAACTCATCGTGCCGCGCCGCCTTGCGCAGGTCGCCGAGTAATGCGAGCTGACGAAGATTCCGTCCGTCGTTGCCGTCCTGGTAAACGCAGATCCGGACGTCCGAGTTCTGCGCATCATTGCGAGCCACGGCTGCACGCTGCAGCAGCTGCTCAGCGTCTGCTGCATGCTGCGGAAAGCTTGCAATGCCTACGCGTGCCGCCACGTCTACATTGATGTCACGCACCGAGAGTCCGCCACCGAGCAGGCGCACCAGGTCCTCGGCGATTTCCGTTGCCTGGTGGACATCCCTTCCGTCGAGCACTATTACGAACTGGTCGCCTTCGATGCGGCCGAGAAAGTGTCGCGCATCCAGTCCGGCTCGCAGGCGTTCGGCAGCCTGACAGCGCAGCGCATCGCTGATGTCGTACCCGAGCGATGAACCGATATCGCTGAAGTTGTTCAGATCCACCAGCATTACGGTCACGCGCTGCCCGGTTTGCCCGACGTGCAGGATGGCGGCCTCGATCTCATCGAGCGCAGCAAGGCGCGTCGGCAGGTTTGTAAGTGCATCGACCCTGGCGTAGCGGGTGATGTGTTCTTCGCGATCGGCGATGCTCCGTTGCATGGCATTGAGTGCACTGGCCAGTTCAGCGACCTCGCCCTTGCCTTCTACCTGCACCAGCTGGTGATAGTGGCCATCGCGGATCCGGCGAGCTGCCTGGACCAGGGTATTGACGGGCCTGGTGATTGTGCGGGACAGAAGCAGGCCGCCGACCAATGCCAGGCACAGCGCTACAACGCCGAGTAGCAGCGCCGCGTAACGCAGCGTCTGGTAAGGAGCCATGATTGCGTCCAGCGGTTCAGACACCAGAACGTCGATATCCGGCCGGTCGGGAATCAGTGGCAGCAGCAAGGCAAGGTGTTCAGTGCTGCCGGTCCGGATGCGCAGCGCATGACCAAGGTCTTCATGGGCTGCAGAAAGATCGTGCAGAAGTGTGGTGCTGTCCAGCTGGTTCAGTGAGCTGCCGAGGATTGATGGATGGTCACTTGTACGCCCCAGCAGCGTGACGTCGAGACCAGTCAGTGCAGACAGGCGCCTGGCAAAGGCATCATCGATGAGCACGCCGCTCGCCAGCCACGCTAGCGGCGCGGGCTCGCCGACCTGTACGGTAAGCACTTCGTAGCTGTGGCCGTTAACCGATATGTGTGAAGGTGCGGCCCGGTCAGTCATTGCCAGGGTGACCAGCTCGGAGAAACGCAGGTTTTGGGCGTCGGCGGACTCCGTGCCTGCCAGTACATGGCCGTCAGCATCGAGGAGGAGGGCCAGATCGAGTTCTGCACGGTTGCGATGCTCGCGGAGCAGTGCGTTGATCGCCGCTGTATTCCTGGCCTTTACGGCACTGCGGAACTGCAGGTCTGCAGCGAGGACTGTGCCTGTGGAGCGCAGCCGGGTATGGCGCGCGGCCGAAAGCTGACCGGCGATGGTCCCGGCCTTGTGCAGGATCTGGTCGGCCCGGTTCGAGACTTCCCGGTTGGTGGTCAGCAGTACCGCGCCGATGGTACTGAACTGGGTAAGGACGACGAGCAGAGCGGCAAGGGCCAGGATTTTTGAACGGAGACTCCGCATGGAAGGCTAGTCGGCTTGCCGGCCCGGAGCTTTATCGCCTTCGGGTCAGGAACTGCTTGCAATGCGGATTTTTGCGACGTATGTCTCATCAAGGCCCGTCATGCCGAATGGCGCTGCAATCCGTTATGCTTGGCACAGAGTCATAATCTGTCGCTAAAATAACTCCCTCCAGTATTCTTCCGGAGTCGCCACGATGACCAAGACCTCCACCATGAAGCCCTTCGCGCCGGGCGATATCTTCCTGGGCTGTACCTACCTGATGAACGTGCCGGGTGACGATCACGCCGGCGAAGGTCGTATTTTGCAGTTCGACCGCAACATGGTGCCGAAAGGTACGCTGTATACCGAAGGCACGAGCCATCTGATCATCAACCTGCGCTTTGCTCCGGATGGCACGCTGTGGGGCTTCGATCCCTTTGAGTATGCCGTGGTGCGCGTGTCCCCCGAAGGCAAGCAGTTGCCGCCGGCAGATTTCGGTATGCGTCCGTGGGGTAACGTCTGCTTCGGGCCGGATGGCAGCATCTGGCTGGGTGAATATCTGAAGGGTGACAAACCTTACGAGGGCGGCGATATGCGCCGCCTGCCGGGTACCAATTTTGTCGGCTATGGCCGCTTTGCGAAGTTCGATGCGAAGCTGCAGCCGGTTGGCGAATGCGACGCTGAAACCGCGCCCTCAATGACCGGCTTTCATGGCGTCACGCATACCGTCATGCATCCCGATGGCAAGTCGATCGCCTACATCACCGATCTCGGCATGAGGGTGCATCGCTTCGACGTGGTCAGCGGCAAGTGCCTGCCGGATCTGGTGACCTATCCCGGCGGCCCAGAGTACATGCGCAAGTGGACCACGGGCGTGGCGTACCGCAAAGATGGCACGCTGCTGCTGCTCCGGGGCAGCTTCATCGATTGCATCGATCCACAAGGCCGTTCGCTGCGCACCATCGAGCTCGACGAATATGGCTACGCGATGATCACGGCCTCCCGGGATGAGCGGCATGTGTTCACGACAAATATCTTCACCGGTGTGATGTCCAAGGTGGATCTTGAGACTGGCAAGATCCTTGGCCAGATCGACACTGGGCTCGCCAAGCCCCAGCGCAGCCTGGCGGGTATCGCTGAATATCTGCCGTAGCGGAGACAAACGGTGATCAGCGGCCGGGGCATCGCGCTAACGATTACCCCGGCCGCTGATCTTCATTGACCGGTCGCCTCAGTTCGCCACCAGTGTCCACAGCCAATAACCCACCACGCTGACCAGTAGCAGGGAGCCGAGCCCGTAGACGCCGGAGCGAATCGCCGCTGCCGGCTCAGCCCGCTTGTAACCCGTCACCATGGCGCGGGCGAGGTTTTCCCGGTCCAGCAGACTTGAAACAATAACCCCGCCGACATGCAGGCCCACGATCAGCATCCAGGCATTGGCGAAGAACTCATGCAGTTCCTCAAGGGCGTCGCCGCCGAACTCGTTATAGGTCGCGTAACCGCTGAGGCCGGTCAGCGCGGCGAGTATCAGTATCGCCCATATGGCAAAGCTCCCGGCCGGGTTGTGGCCGACGTAATGCGGGTGATCTCCGCGCAGTATCCCCAGTACATAGGCAGCCATCTCGCGCGGGCGATACATGAAGGAGCGAAACTGCGCGTAGCGGGTGCCGATGAATCCCCAGATCAGCCGGAACACGAGGAGTCCCAGCACCGTGTAGCCGAACATCACGTGGATGTTTCGCAAGCGCTCCCCGTCGGCCAGCAGCCAGGCGCCGGCGAAGCTCGTCGCCAGCGTCCAGTGAAATGCCCGGACCGGCAGGTCCCATATCAGCGTCTTGTCCTGCATGATGATTCTCCCTCAGGGCACCTTGATGTCTCGTTCACGAAAACTGCCTTTGTCCGCTTCGCGATGACAGGCGCCGCAGTTGGCAGCGCTCTTGATCGCCGGCGATTTCCATTTCGCAGCTGAAATCTCGTCATGCTCATGGACAAACCACCTGGTCTCGGTGATGCGCAGGGGCGCATCGCTTGCCTTTGCATCGGTCTTGCTGCGTTTGGCGTTCTGCACCAGGAACGTCCTGATGGTGGCTGCGGTATCAGCGTCGGTACTCGCATCCGTACCGAAGTGATCCTCCAGTGATCCCATCAGCCGCTGCCAGGATTCGGCCGGCAGAAAGCGTGGTGGGTAGGCGATATGGCAGCTGCCACATTCTTCCTGCCAGACCGGGTTGGTGGGCGCCGGCTTTTTTGCGCTGTCCGCGCAGGCGGCCGACGATATGCTGATGATGGCCAGATACAGCACTGTGGTGCCGAGGCGGGAAAGGCGGACGGATGTTTTAGTGGTATTCATTGTTAAAACTTCCTTTTAACGGGTCAGTGATCGCAGCCAGGTGATGACGTCGCCTTTTTCCCGGGCGGTACATTCGCGGTCGAAGACATCCATGCAATTGCGCTTGAACCACTTCTCAACCTTGGCGGGGTCGGTCAGACGCTTCGGGTTGCTGACAGGTGCCATCGGCTGGATCGTCTTGCCGGTTACGGCGTGGCGACCGGGATTGCGCGGGTCTGTGGTGTGGCAGCTGCTGCAGCTCCAGTCCGTGCCCTTGGTGCGAAACAGGCTTTCGCCGCGTGCCGCCGAGAAGCCGGTGAAGGATTTGTCGTTGCGCGCAGCCGCTGTGATCGCATCGAGCGGGTCTGCTGCCTGTGCCAGGCTCGCACTGAGCAGCAATGCCGCCAGTCCGCTGATAAGTACAGTCTGTTTCATGTCCTTAAGCCCCGTGTTGTTGGTATGGGCTTAATGTAGACACCGAAGCTTAAGCCGTGCTTAAAGCGTCCTGCGTGCTACGCTCGCGCCGCCTCATGCGTATCCAGACCCTCCGTGAACTCCTGCGCAGCAGCGGCGCCCGGCCGCAGCACGAGGCATTGCTGTTGCGCGCCTGGTTGCGCGGTCTGGCGCTGGATACCTGGGCGTACAAGCCCGAATCAGCATTCCCCAAGCAGCTGATTGCTGCTCTGCCGGTGATTTCTGCCGCAATTACCGCACTTGGGCGTGTGCATTCCGGACACACCGGCGCCGATGACTCCGAGCGACTGCTGGTGCAGCTGGCTGACGGACAGACAGTGGAGACCGTGCTGCTCCCGCCAGCCGGTGTTTGCGTCTCCACCCAGGTCGGTTGTGCGGTCGGTTGCCTGTTTTGCATGACCGGGCGTGAAGGGCTGCTGCGCCAGCTCGACAGCGCCGAGATCGTCGTGCAGGTGGCGCTGGCCCGTGCCCGACGCAACGTGCGCCGCGTGGTATTCATGGGCATGGGTGAACCTGCCCACAATCTCGATAACGTACTCGAAGCCATCGAGCTGCTCGGTACCGAGGGTGGTATCGGTCACAAGGAACTGGTGTTCTCGACAGTTGGAGACCGGCGTGTGTTCGAGCGCCTGCCACAGGGCGTGGTCAAGCCGGCACTGGCGCTCTCACTGCATACGACCAAGGCGGCACTGCGCGCGGAGCTGCTGCCACGCGCGCCACGCATCGATCCGGCGGAACTGGTGGAGCTGGGCGAAGCCTATGCCCGCAGGACCACCTATCCGATCCAGTACCAGTGGACGTTGCTCAAGGACGTCAACGACGGCAACGACGAACTCGAGCGCATCGCGACCCTGCTGGCTGGCAAATATGCGGTGCTGAACTTCATTCCGTACAACACCGTTGAAGGACTGGATTTTCAGCGTCTCTCAATCCAGCGGGCCGCCGAGATGGCGCGCTGGCTGCATCAGCACGGCGTGCTGACCAAGCTGCGGCGTTCGGCCGGGCAGGATATCGCTGGTGGCTGCGGACAGCTGCGTGCGCGGCACATTGTCGGAGAATTATGCGGCGAGGCGTGAGCTGTCGATCAACGTTTCGAAGTGTTCTTGTGTTGCGCGGATCTGTTCTTCAGCACTTTCGGTCTGGTTCACCCGGTTGCGAAAAGCCAGGTGTCCCGGATGTGCCCGGCTGTACCAGCCCAGGTGTTTACGCGCGATGCGCACGCCCATGTGCTCGCCATAGAAGGCGTGCAGGGCACCAAGGTGGCCGAGCAGATGGTCGCGCGCTTCGGCGAGTGAGGCTGCAGGCAGCAAAGTCCCGGTCGCCAGATAGTGCGCGATCTCGCGGAAGATCCATGGCCGGCCCTGTGCGGCGCGACCAATCATCACGGCATCACAGCCGGTGTGCTTCAGCACCATGAGTGCTTTCTCCGGCGTGTCGATGTCGCCATTGGCGATGACCGGGATACCGACGGCAGTTTTCACGGCGGCGACACTGTCGTACTCGGCGGTACCGCCAAACAAATCCTCACGCGTGCGGCCGTGCACGGCGATGGCGGCGATGCCGGCTGATTCGGCAATGCGTGCGACGATCACGGCATTGCGCTGCCCGCGCATATAGCCGGTGCGGATCTTCAGTGTGACCGGGACCGGTACCGCGCGTACCACGGCGTCGAGAATCCGCCCGACCAGCACTTCATCGCGCAAGAGCGCAGAGCCGGCCGCCACGTTGCAGACTTTCTTTGCCGGGCAGCCCATATTGATATCGATGAGCTGCGCACCAAGGTCCATGTTGTAGCGTGCGGCATCGGCAAGCTGCTGCGGGTCGTGACCGGCGATCTGTACGCCGACCGGCCCGATCTCATCGACAAAATCCAGACGTTGCTGCGACTTTCGCGATCCGCGCAGCCGCGGGTTGGCGCTGGTCATCTCCGAGATGGCGAGGCCTGCGCCCAGCTGTCTACACAGCTGTCGAAAAGGTTTGTCGGTCACACCGGCCATCGGCGCGAGTATTACCGGGGAGCTGAGCGTGTAGGGTCCGATCTGCATGGACGGGAATTCTAGCGGCACTCGTGCTCGTCCAGCCAACGCCACTGGCCTTTGGCGAGCGCGCCCAGCTGCAGCGGGCCGATGGCGACGCGGATCAGCCGCAGCACGCCGATGCCCTGTGCTTCCAGCAGCCGACGGATATGCCGGTTGCGGCCTTCGTCGAGGATCACTTCCAGCCAGGCGTTCTTCTCGCCGTGGCGGATGAATAAAGCGGACTTCGCCGCCAGCTGGCCTTCCTCACAACTGATGCCGGCAACGAGGCGTGCAAGAAGTTTCGCATCGGCCTGTGCGCTGATCTGCACGTGATAGGTCTTGTCAGGTCCGGTCGCTGGATCGGTGATGCGCGCCGCCCACGCCGGATCGTTGCTGAACAGCAGGAGGCCCTCGCTGGCCTTGTCCAGTCGGCCGACCGGCGCCAGCCACGGCAGGCCCGCGCCATCGAAACAGCGATAGACCGTATCCCGACCTTGCTCGTCGGCAGTGGTGGTAACCAGTCCGCGCGGCTTGTTGAGCATCAGGTAGCGCTTTTCGACAGCGACCAGCGGCTGCCCGTCCAGAGCCAATCGATCCCGATCAGCAATGACCGGATACTCCGGGTCACGCACCACCCGGCCATTGACGGCAATGCGGCCGGCGCGAACCCAGTCGGCGGCTACGGTGCGCGAGGCCAGCCCGAGCCTGGATACCGTGCGTGCGATGCCGTGCCTTATGGTCGATGGGGAAATCAGGGTCTGACCCGGACTATCTGAGAGCATCGATGTTCAGGCCTTCAAGCCCGTCGATGCTGTGACGATTCTGTTTCGCGGCCTTGGCGCGCAGTTGATCCGGTGTCTTGCCGGCAACGGCCCGTTCTATCTCGTCGCGTTGCCCGGCGTAGTCGTAGAGTGGTACGCCCCAGCCACAGGAATCTGAAATGCGCTCCAGTCTGATACGGATGATGTTCCGGCAGACTGGCTGTGGCGGGAAGGTTGCCAGCAGTGTCCTGAACTCCGGATGGTCGCGTTCGATCACAGTACCGCGACCATGCAGGCGGAGAATGCGCGGGCCGCCTTCAAAGGCGCAGAACATCACGACGATGCGGCTGTTCTCCTTGAGGTGGGCCACGGTTTCAATACCGCTGCCGCCCAGATCCAGATAAGCGATTTCGGTGGGGCCAAGGATGCGCAGGGTATCGAGCCCCTTCGGCGAGCAGTTGATGCGGCCGTCGGCAGCCAGCGGTGCGCTGGCGACGAAAAACATTTGCTGCCGGCGTATCCAGCCAGCCAGGGTATCGTCGATCTGTTCAAACAGTCTTGCCATGAAAACCGGGCCAGGATAGAGCAGGCTCAGGTTACCACTACCAGTCAAATACCGACGTTCAGCCTTGCCGATGATGAGATTAACCTCGGCTTCCAGGAGTCGGATCAGGCTGCCGGCAGCCGGGGGCTGGCTGACCCGGGACGCCGCGGCGAGTAGCCACCTGAGCTCAGGTGGCGTCTTCGAGTACCTGGGTGCGCAGGGCATTGCGGTCTATCTTGCCCATGTCGTCACGTGTCAGGCTGGTGACATCGAACAAGCGCATTGCCACTGGCAGATTCAGGGTTTTGCGCGACCAGGTGGCGATCCCGGCGAGACTCGTCGGAGTTGCCGCTGGCCGACGCTCGATACCGGCGCCGACCATCACGCTTCCGTCGGTATTCTCGATGGTGAAGGCAACGGCGGTACGTACCTCGGGGTGCGATTCGATACCGCTGTCGATCAGCGGCAGCGCATATTTGTGTCCGCCCAGATTAACGATATCGTCGCTGCGCCCTTCGATGAATACCAGTCCGTCGGCAGTCACGTGTCCGACATCACCTGGATAGAACCAGCCGTCTTGAAATCGCGCTGGAGCATTGCTGGCTGCGGGTTCACGGTAGTAGCCGTCCGGCATACCCTCGCCCCTGACGCGGATTTCACCGCTCTTCCCGGGCGGTAGTTGCTGGCCATCGGCATCGAGGACCTCGACCTGCGCCCAGGGCGTGATGCGGCCGGTGCTGCCGGGCGCTGTACAAAGGATTTCCGGTGTCGCGAATGCCAGTATGCCGATTTCCGTGATGCCGTACAGAGTAAAGACATGCGGTGTAAAGCGGGTGCGCAGCAGTTCAGTCATCGCTGGTGTCGGGGTTGCACCGACGAGGCGCAGGTGTCTCAGCGAGGGCAGGGCGAGACCACGCCCTGGCAACACCGCAGCGACAGGCGGTACCGCGGCTGGTGACAGCAGACAGTGTGTGACGCCGTAGAGGCGTATGGTGTTTACGATGTCTGTGGTGCTGAAGGTCTTGTCGAATACCACCGTGCCGCCCTGCATCAGCACGCCCATGGTCAACAGTATGGACGCGGTGATGTGCAGGTCAGGTGGCAGCAGCCGGGTATCCTTATCGCATTCGTACAGGGTGCGTTCGACGCGCCTGGTGAAGCTCGCATGAGTGTGCATCACGCCACGGCGCGCCCCGGTGGTACCCGAGGTGAGTGCGATACGCATCGGGGTCGTGTCGTCGGGATAGTAGCCGCCAAGATCCGGTTCGTGAATATTTCCAGACAGCGACATCGAATCGAGGAGTATCACTCTGGCAAGAGGCAGTTCTGCAACCGGACGCCAGTTGGTGACCAGGGTGTTGATGCCGAACCTGACGATCAGTTCGCGCCTTGCGTCCTCTTTCAGCTTGGGTGGCAAAGGTACGCTCAGCGCGCCGAGCCGGGCCAGTGCCAGGAACGCCACGCAGTGCATCGGCCAGCGTCCCATCGACAGCCCGACAGTGTCGCCCGGACGGATGCCGCGCTCGTAAAACAGGCTGCTGGTGGCATGAATGAGCGTGAGGAACTGCCCGTAGTCGAGAATGCGATCCTGGAAGATAAACGCAGGGGCGGCCGGGTTGGCAACGGCAGTGGCGCGGATACGCTCGATCAGGAGTCGGGACATGGTATGCGGCCCCGTTCTCTTCTGCCTACATTCGGCGCGCTGCCGCCAGCGCCCGGTCGCTCACAAAGGGATTGCCCTGCCGTTCCTGTCCGAAGCTCGAGGTCGGGCCATGGCCGGGCACAAAGGTGACCTCGTTGCCGAGTGGCCAGAGCCGGCGGGTGATCGAGTCGATCAGCGTGGCGTAATCGCCGCCGGGAAAATCTGTACGCCCGATGGAGCCGGCGAACAGCACGTCGCCGACAAAACAGGTCTGTGCTGAGCGGCTGAAGAACACCACATGTCCGGGCGTGTGGCCGGGGCAATGATGTACCTCCAGTACTTCGTTGCCGACCTGCACAGTGTCGCCCTCGTGCAGCCAGCGATCTGGCTCAAAGGTATCAACCTGGGTGAAGCCGAAATTGCGCGCCTGTTCCGGTAGCGCTTCGATCCAGTAGCGGTCGCCTTCGTGCGGTCCTTCAATCGGCAGCGTAAATCGTCTGACGAGTTCAGCGGCGCCACCGGCGTGATCGATGTGGGCGTGAGTCAGCAGGATCTTTGTCAGCTGTACCTGGTGTTCCTCAACGCCAGCCAGGATCTCATCCAGATCGCCGCCCGGATCGATGACCGCGCCCTGCATGGTTGCTGTGCACCAGATGACTGAGCAGTTCTGCTGAAACGCAGTGACCGGAACGATGAGTACCTGGAGACTCATGTGCGGTTTGCCAAACCGCCGGGCTGATCGGCGCGCGGCCACGTCAGCATCGGTGCGTAGTGCCAGATGAACAGACCGAAGCTTGCGATCCAGAGCAGCCCCGAGCCGGTATAGGCCAATGCGCCACCGGTCGCACTGAGCAGGCCGAATGTCCTGAGCATGGCTGCAAGGCCGAGCAGCACATAGGCAAGCTGGATGATGCGCGCTGCATGTAATGGTCTGCCGGTATGTCCCAGTGCCACTCGCGTCATCATGCCGAGGATGACGCCGCCGATGCCGCCCACGGTAAGCGCGTGCAGGGCGGCGGTTTCGGGCAGCGGCAGGCCGAGCGCAACGGCGCCGAGCAGCAAAAAGCCGATGGCCAGCCAGGCGTAGGCCACGTGGAGTACCAGCAGCAGCGGCTCAGCAGCAGTCGCCAGTCCGCGCCAGCCCGACAGGCGCAGCAGGTGGGCCATACCGGCAGCTATGCACAATGCGGCGGTGGCGATACTGGCCGGCATGATGGCCTGACTGAATCCGGCCGCCACGGTCAGCGGCACGATGGAGGCTTCCAGCCAGGCTCTGGCGCCAGGCAGTTTGCTGGCGCCGTGCATGCGTAACCAGGCGCCGCTGAACCCCGGGATTACGCGACCGCCGATAACGGTGACCAGCACGGTGAGCAGGTAAATAAACAAGCGGGTCACGATGCGCTGCATGTCGGCTGCGGAGTCTTCGGTCAGCAGGCCCGCAGCTGCCGCATGGTAGAGCAGGGTGAACAGCGACAGCATCCAGGCAATGACCAGTACGCCGTAGTTACGCCGGTTCTTGGCGCCGACAATCTCGCGCGTGGCAAGCACGCCGAGATAAACCGGAAAGAGCAGGTCAAGCAGCATTATTACGGTTACAGGCAGCAGTCCGGTGAACAGCATCGCTGCCCGGCCGCACAGCCAGCTGAGTACCAGGCCGGCCAGCAATGGTCCGCGGATGGGCGGGCGGCCGGTCCAGTTGGCTACTGCCGTCAGCATAAATCCGGCCACCACCGCACCGCCGAAGCCCAGCGCCATCTCGTGCGCATGCCAGACCGTGGATAGGCTGGCGTCAGCTGGCCAGGGCCGGCCGTTGATCACCAGCAGCCACTGGGCCATGCCAAGTGCCGCAAAAATGCCAGCCAGCAGGAAGAACGGCCGAAAGGCATAGCTGAACAGGGGGCTTGAGCGGAACATGGCCTATTGTCGCGTGCGCCGCTCAATTTGCCAAAGTAAACTCGTGTCACGATTGCGAGTGCCGGGCTGCGCCTTTGCCTCAAGCCGCGCTGCGCGGCGCCGATAGTCTTCTGTGGTGATCCGGCCATGTAAGTGGCCTTCTGCGTCGTTGGGGAGTGGCTATGCAACTTGGAATGATCGGTCTGGGCCGGATGGGCGCCAACATGGTGCGCCGTCTCATGCAGCACGGCCATGAATGCGTGGTCTTTGATGCCAATGCCGATGCGGTCAAGGCGCTGAGTGATGCGGGCGCCAGGGGTGCCGCGTCGATCGACGAGTTCATCGCCCTGCTCAAGCCGCCCCGCGCCGTCTGGATCATGCTGCCGGTACCAGTCGTTGAAGGTGTCGTGAAGACAGTGGCTGCGCATCTGCAGCCTGGCGATACGCTGATCGACGGCGGCAATTCGCCGTTTGAGAATGCAATCCGGCGCGCGGAAACGCTTGGTCCGGCTGGTATCCACTTTGTAGACGTCGGCACCAGCGGCGGTGTCTGGGGTCTCGAACGCGGCTACTGCCTGATGATCGGCGGTGTGCGCGAGGCCGTGCAGCGGCTGGAGCCGGTGTTCCGCGACCTCGCGCCAGGTATGGGCGAGATCGAACCGGTCGCTGGTCGCAAGGCGGATGATCCGGCTTCGAAGGGCTATCTGCACTGCGGCCCGCCCGGCGCTGGCCATTTCGTGAAGATGGTGCATAACGGTATCGAGTACGGAATGATGGCCGCCTATGCCGAGGGCTTTAACCTTCTGCGTCATGCCGGTGTGGGACGCACTGATGGTCCGGCCAGGCCTGAAAATCCCGAGCGCTATCTATACGACCTTGATCTCGGCGCTGTCGCCGAGTTGTGGCGGCGGGGTAGCGTGGTGACTTCCTGGCTACTCGACCTGACCGCCGCATCGCTGTCGGAAGATCCACAGCTCAAGGATTTCCAGGGCCGCGTTTCAGATTCCGGTGAAGGTCGCTGGACGCTCAAGGCGGCTATCGACACAGCGGTTCCGGTGCCGGTGCTTTCAGCGGCGCTGTATTCGCGTTTCGAGTCACGCAGCGAGGCAGACTTTGCCAACCGCCTGCTGTCGGCGATGCGCTTCCAGTTCGGCGGCCACAAGGAACCCGGCAAGTGAGCGAAAAATCTGATGCGCTGGTACTGCTCGGCGCGACCGGCGACCTCGCTCATCGCAAGATATATCCAGCGCTCGCTGCGATGATCAAACGCGGTTCGCTTGATGTACCGGTGATCGGCGTGGCGCGCTCGGGGTGGGGTCTGGAACAGTTTCAGGGTCGTGTCCGCGACAGTCTTGAAAAACGCACCGGTGACGCCAGTTCGCCCGCTGCCGACAAGTTGATCGAACAGCTGCGTTACGTGGACGGCGACTATCAGGCGCCGGAGACCTTCGCGCGTCTCAAGGAAGCGCTCAAGGATGCGAAGCGCCCGCTCTTCTACCTGGCCATTCCACCCAGCCTGTTCGGGCCGGTTGTCAAACAACTGGGTGAATCGGGCTGCGCGGAGAACGCCCGTGTCGTCGTCGAGAAACCTTTCGGTCGCGATTTCGCTTCGGCCAAAGAGCTGAACAGAACACTGCACCAGGTATTCAGTGAGTCGTCGATCTTCCGCATCGATCACTTTCTGGGCAAGGAGCCCGTGCAAAACCTGCTGTATTTCCGCTTCGCCAACTCTTTTCTTGAGCCGATCTGGAACCGCAATTACATCGAAAGCGTGCAGATCACGATGGCGGAGACCATCGGCGTGGAAGGCCGCGGCAAGTTCTACGAGGAGGTGGGCGCGATTCGCGATGTCGTACAGAACCATCTGCTCGAGGTCGTTGCGAGTCTGGCCATGGATCCGCCGGTTGGCTATTGGGGTGAGTCGCAGCGCGACGAGCGTATCAAGGTACTGCGCGCGATCAGCCCGTTTTCCGGACAGAGCCTGGTACGCGGACAGTACCGTGGCTACCGCGGCGATACCGGTGTGGCACCGGACTCGGAAGTCGAAACCTATGCGGCCCTGCAGGTACACCTGAACTCCTGGCGCTGGCAGGGTGTGCCTTTTTTCATCCGTACCGGAAAGTCCTTGCCGGTGACGGCGACGGAAGTGATGGTGATCCTCAAGGCGCCGCCGCAGCAGGTGTTTGATGAACCGGTTCCACCGCAGTCCAACTATTTCCGTTTCCGGCTGGGCCCTGACCAGATCTCGATTGCCGTCGGTGCGCGCACCAAGTCGCCGGGTGAGCGGATGGCGGGTGAGGAGGTGGAACTCTACGTCTGCAACTCGATGAGCGAGGCGAAGGAAGCCTATGAACGCCTGATTGGCGATGCGATGAACGGTGACGCGACCCTGTTTGCACGCGAGGACAGCGTGGAGGCCGCGTGGGCTATCTGTGATCCGATCATCAATACCGGTGGACCAGTTTATCGCTATGAGCCAGGCAGCTGGGGTCCGCGTGAGGCTGACCGGATGGTTGCGGCGTCCGGCGGCTGGTACAACCCGAGCCAGAATGGAAACGGGCGCGGCACGTAGCCGCGTTGTTCGGGAAGGCTCGGGTGCGACTGGAAGTTGAAAAGACCGTGGCGGAGGCGGCCGCAATGGCCGCGCGGCTGATCGCCACCGTACTCGGCATCGGTATCGCCCGCCGTACGCATGCAACACTGGCACTCAGCGGTGGCAGTTCACCCTTGCCGATGCTGGGTGAACTGGTGCGCCAGCCCCTAGACTGGAAGGCGATCCATGTTTTTCAGGTTGATGAGCGGGTAGTTGCACGCGGTGACTCGGCGCGGAACCTGACCAACATCGAAGAGTTGCTGGTCACCAATGGCCCCTTGCCACGCCGGAACCTGCATCCGATGTGGGTCGATCGTGCCGATCTGCTCGGCTCAACGGCGGAATATGCCGCCGGGATAGAGCAGCTCGCGGGTGTTCCGGCAGTCCTCGATGCGGTGCACCTGGGGCTGGGGACAGACGGACATACGGCTTCGCTGTTCGCTGGCGACCCTGCCCTGAAGGTGAAGGATCGCGCTGTTGCTCTCACCGCCGAGCATTCCGGTTACTCGCGCATGACGCTGACCCTGCCGGTGATCAACCGTGCACGCAGCATCATCTGGTTCGTGACCGGTGCCGACAAGGCCGGTGTGCTTGCCGATCTCTATGCCGGTGGTGCGCCGTTCCCGGCCGCCCGCGTGGCGCGAGTACGTGCAGTGATCGTCGCTGACGGCGCCGCCGCGAAAGAGGCTGCCGCGCCAAAAAAACGACGCGCAAAGGCAAAGTCAAAAGTTGTGCCGCTGCGCCGCCGTTCCTGACTGATGACGTGTCAGACGAAGGGTCGCCGTCAGTGTGAGCGCTCTGCTGCGCGCTGCCGGAAGACAATGATGCAGGCCACCATGAACAGCAGCAGCACAGCTGACGCCGAGTAGCGGCTGAGAGCCAGACCGCCTGCTGCAACCGGCTTGTCCAGAAAATCCCCGACCACGGCGCCAAGCGGCCGGGTCAGGATAAATGCCGTCCAGAACAGCGACGTGCGCGATATGGCTGTCCAGAAATACCCGCCTGCAACCAGCGCCAGCAGCGCGCTGAAGATTATCGCTGCTCCCACATAACCAAGGCCCGCCGTGTCAGCGGTCCAGTCACCCAGCGCGGTGCCCAGCGTCTGCGAAAACATGATCGTCAGCCAGTAATGGATCTCCGCTTGCGGCGTGCTGACAGTATCGATGGATATGGAGCCGAGTGCGCGGTGCCAGACAAGGAGCGAGGCGATAAGCAGCACAAACAGCAGCGATGTGCCGCCGGCATAGCCGATACCCAGGGAGCGGGTGACGTAGTCCGCCAGCGTCGTGCCCACGGTCGTCGTGGCAACAATGGTTCCCCAGTACAGCCATGGATTGAAGCGTCTTGCGACGATCTGGGCAAAGACCGCCACAGCGAATATGGCGGCAAATATCACTGTGCCGACCAGGTAACCCAGGTTCATCGACATCGAAACCGCATCACCACCGGTTTCGCCGAGCGTGGTGGCCGCGATCTTGATCATCCAGAAGACCAGCGTGACTGCCGGAACCTTGCTGAGAGCCTGATTCCCGTCACTGTGCATTGCCTGGCTTCCTGGATGACGGCATTGATTTGCCGTGACTGAACTTGGTTAGACGCCGCAAATGCGGGAATCAGTCCATCAATATCGATAGCGGCTGCCCGTGCAGTTGTCGCTCCGTTCAGGCAGCGACCAGCTGGCGCAGGGACTCCGGCAAGTTCACCGACTTGCCGCTGACGGGGTTGATCCAGACGATCTTGGCGCTGCCCTCGGCGTACAGCCGGTCATCGCCCTGCAGGCGCAGTTCATAAAACGTCAGCAGGCTCGAGCGGCCCGCATGTCCGGCAAACAGGCGTACCTCGACAGTACCCGGATAGCTCAGCGGCAACAGGTAGCTGCAATCCGCATGAACGATGACTGGCGCTTCCTGTCGGGCGTTGCAGTGATAGCCGGCCGCCTCCAGCCACTCAACACGCGCCTGCTCCATGTAACGGAAATAGACCGTGTTGTTGACGTGCTCATACGCATCCATGTCACCCCAGCGAATGAGCTGATGACTGAGATGAACCAGTTTGCCGGAATGTTCCATGGCTAGCCTTGTCGCGGTACCTGACGCCAGGTGCCGAGCATATCGAAAACCCTTGCGCAGATCAGCGGGCGCCAGCTGCGCTGGAATTCTCCGTTCAAGACGGCAGAGCTACCATTTTGCGGTCGGGCGGATGTGCGCCATGTAGGGGATACCGAGCCGGTCGAATCCTTCTTCGGTGCCATAGACAACGTCGACTGCATCGCTACGGGCGGCGAAGAAGAAAAGCGGTGCTGGTGGTCCCTGCCAGCCTTCCGGATTGGTCTCGCTCATGGTGCGTACCAGTTTGATTGCATCATTTTCGGCCAGGGCGCTGAAGGCCCTGTTGTATGCGGCCTGACTGACTGCCTCCAGCGCTGCCAGTGCCGGACGGTAAACGTCGAGGTACGGTGGTGGTACGTCCAGATAACGGATCAGCAGCAGGCAGTCCGCTGCCTCTGCGGCCAGCTGATGATCGACAAAGTGCGCGATGCCGGCCTGGCGGGCGCCGGGCAGCAGGATCTCGCCCAATGCTTCGAGCGTTGCGACTTCTGCAGGCTTGAGTACGCGGAAGGGCACCGCTTTGGCCCGCGCTTCCTGCGGCGTCAGCAGCAGTTCGAGGCCTCCCAGTGAGAAGGCGAGCAGCCCAAGGCCGCCAGACTGCAGGAATCGTCGTCTTTGGGTATCCACAATCTGATCCCCGATATGTCTAAACTGCAACGACAACCTAGAGGCAGCTCAGGAGCTGGTCAAGGGGAGAGGCGATGAAGCACGAAGCGGTTGATGTGATCATCGTCGGCGCCGGTGCCGCGGGCTGCGTGTATGCGGCCGAGCTGGCGCGGGCCGGCAAGCGCGTGACCGTGCTTGAGGCGGGGCCGGCCTGGACGGTGAATGACCTGATCAGTTCCCAGATCTGGGCGCGTCGCCTGAAATGGCGGGGTGCACCGGTTGGTGCCTCAGGCGAACATCCCATCGGGAACAATTTCGGTACGGGCTCCGGATTCGGTGGCGCAGCCCTGCACCATTACGGAACCTGGCCGCGCTTCCTGCCTGAAAATTTTGCAGTGAATCGTCGTTTCGGCAAGGGGCTGGACTGGCCGCTCAGCTATGACGAGCTGCGCCCCTGGTATGACCGTATCCAGGCGGAGGTGGGCATCTCCGGCGATGCGAAGGCCGAAATCTGGCGGGGCCCCGGAGATCCTTATCCAATGCCGGGCGTGCCGCGCTCCGGACAGGGTGAAGCGCTGGCCAGGGGTTTTGCCGCGCTCGGAAAGCCGGTCGCACCGCTGCCGGTGATCGTCAACACCGTGCCTTATCGAGGCAGGCCGGCCTGTCTGTGGGACGGCTGGTGTGATGCCGGATGTCCAACCGGAGCGCTGGCGAATCCGCTCGTTACCTGGTTGAAAACAGCGCGTGAAGCCGGTGCGGAATTCCGTGCGCACTGTGACGTAAAACGGGTCATGACTGACAAACGTGGTCACGCGACGGGCGTCGAGTACTTCCATCAGGGCGAGCGCCATGAGCAGGCTGCCGATGTGGTGATCCTTGCGGCATCCATCATTGGCAATCCCCGCATCCTGCTCAACTCGGCAAGCGATGCGTATCCCGCTGGAATTGCAAACGGCAGTGGCCTGCTCGGACGCTACATCATGGCCGATTTTATCGTGCAGGGTTTTGGACTGTTCAGCGAGCAGACCCAGCCGTGGATGGGGATCAGTGCCGGGCAGCTCACCTATCGCGAGGGCTACGTGAATGATGCACGGCCCGATGCCTTTGGCGGCTATCAGTGGCAGCTAGGCCCGTCGATGAAGCCGAATGACCTGCTCGGTATTGCCTTGAGCAAGCCGCAGCTGTTCGGTCCAGAGCTGCAGCAGTTTCTCGAAACAGCAAGCCAGCATATCGCCATGATGATTGGATTTGGCAGCAGCGTCCCCGACCGCGACAATCGCGTCGAACTGGGTACGCGTCGTGATGCCGAGGGCTATCCTCTGCCACGTACGGTGCATCGTTATTCTGCGGCGATGCTGGCCTTGTGGAAACACATGCAGGCCGAAGCCCGCAGCATTCTCAGCGCAGCGGGTGCCCGGGACTACTGGACATCGTCCGGTATGCCGACCGGACACATCGTGGGCGGAACGATCATGGGTGCTGATCCCCGCGAGTCAGTGTGCGACAGCTTCGGACGGACCCATGAGGTGCGCAATCTTGTCCTGGCAGGCGCAGGGCTGTTTCCCTGCAGTGGTGGTGTGAGTCCGACCTATACGATTAATGCTGTCGCCCTGCGTTCCGCAACACAGCTGATCGCCCACTGGAGTGACTATGCACGCTGAGGAAGTGCCTGCAACCGCAAGCCGATCAGGATGGCGGCGTGCGGTTGCGGCGTCGGCGCAGGAGTTCGGCAACCAACGGAAGAAACGGCAGCAGTGCACCGAAGAGCACGACAGACCAGTGGATGTAGAGACCCGCCAGGACCAGAAACAAGCCGAGCGTGATCAGCCAGAACCAGCCGGCCAAGTTACTGATTCCAATACGGAGCAGTAAAAAATCCGGCCCCGGAGACGTGGGGCGAAACCAGGGCCGGGCCTTGGGTGACAGAAGCCTGGAGGTACCTCATACCCTTGGCACGTTCTTTATAGCTCCATGCGTTTAACAAAACCTCACCCAAAAGAATGATTTACTTGATCGAAAAGGATACTTTTTGTGCAATTTGGCTGACCGTCAGTCCTTGACCTCATCGACGGTCGCCTGCCCGGAAAGGCGGCGACGTATATGTGCCCAGGACACGCCAATGGTCAGCACCACAGACACACCGATCAGCACGATCCAGGTGAGGGTTGAAGCAGAGCTGGTTGTGACCACGTCATAGAAAAACAGCATCCAGACCAGCACGGCGAACAGGGCTGCAACCAGCACGATGCCGCCCATTCCGATCGACTGCATCGTGGCCTGCACGAATACCACCCAGCCGATCAGCAAGGCGATCCCGGCCAGAAAGTGCAGTGGCCCGAGACTGCTGGACAGGAAGGCGTCCTTTGCCCAGTGCAGAAAGGAAAAGCCGGAGGGGTTGAAGGTCAGCAGCACGATGAGCAGCGCGAACAGCAGGCGCAACAGCAGGCTGCCAAAACCAAAACCAGGCTCACCGCTATTGCCGGCGCTGATCTGATCGGTTGCCATCCGGTACCCCGTCGCTGCCTGAATGCGGGCAAGATTGTAGCCTGAACCAACCCGCCCGTATCGGCTAAGCTCCGCACATGAGTGAAGAGTTGTGTTGCTGGCATTGCGGCGTGTCCCTGGCGGCGCTGACTTTGCCGCTGGGCAGAACCGAGGAATGTGCTGCCTGCAGCAGTCCGCTGCATGTCTGTCGTCAGTGCCGCTTTTATGACCGTTCGCGGCCGAAGCAATGCCGGGAAGACGACGCCGAGGAAGTGCGTGAGAAGGAGCGACCAAATTTCTGCGATTACTTCAAGCCGCGCGCCGGCGCTTTTGATGCGCAACGGGCTTCCGCTGAGCAGGCTGCCATAGACGCAGCGACTGCCCTGTTTGGGCTGAAGAAAACCTGAGACGCAGGTTTACGCTGTATCTGTCCGTGAAAACGCTCACTGAAACCATCGACGATGCGCTCTGGCGGCGCAGCCTGTCTGACCGACCTCTGGCGGAAAGACTGGCCTGGACCATCGCCCGCTACATGCATGCCGTAGTACGCGACCTGCTGAGCGGCCAACTGACCTTGCGGGCAATGAGCCTCGTGTACACCACGCTGCTCTCCACAGTGCCCTTGCTGGCGCTCAGCTTTTCGGTGATCAAGATATTTGGCGTACACAATCGCTTGCAGCCGCAGCTCTACCGGTTAATGGAGCCACTGGGCCCCAAAGGCGTGGAGATCACTGACTGGGTGATCAGGGCGATCGACAACCTTGAAGGTGGCGTGCTTGGCACCGTCTCGCTGGTCTTCCTGATTTACACAGCGATTGCGATGGTCCAGAAGGTCGAGGCTACCTTCAACTACGTGTGGCACGTCACGCGCCCACGCAATCTGGCGCGGCGCCTCAGTGAATACATCAGCGTGTTGCTGATCGGCCCGGTCGTCATGACCTTTGCCCTGGGTCTGATTGCATCGGTCGGTGCGAATTCCGTCGTGCGGGCACTCAGCGCCATCGAACCTTTCGGCTCCGCGATCGTGGTGGTTGGCAAGGTGCTGCCCTACATCCTGGTCATCGCGGTATTCACATTTCTCTACAAATTTCTGCCGAACTCCGTGGTGCGCTTCAGTGCTGCGCTGACCGGTGGCGTCGCTGCAGGGATCATGTGGGCGTTTGTCGGTTCGGTGTTTGCATCTGTGGTGGCCCTGTCCTCAAGTCAGCAGGCGATCTACAGCACCTTTGCGGTAGCGATATCGGCCCTCATCTGGCTGTATGTGAGCTGGCTGATATTGCTGATCGGTGCGCAGATTGCGTTTTATGCACAGCATCCGGCTTTTTTGCGCCTCGGACAGCAGGAGCCGCGCCTTGCGAATGAACTGCGTGAGCGCATTGCCTTGAACATCATGTACCTGGTGGGCATGGCGTTCAGAACGGGCGATACACGCTACACGATCGAACGGATCTCCGCTGCGATTGGTATACCCGGCCGCGCCCTCGCACCAGTGCTGTCGGCGCTGGAGGCGACGGGTCTGGTCAGCGCCAATGATCAAGCGGGGTTGATGCCGGGACGGGAAATGTCCCGGGTCACGCTTGCTGAAATTCTGGGCGCAGTGCGCACTGGTGGCGATACCGGTGCATTACAGCTGCCGATCTGGGCCGGACCTGTGGATCGTGTGGCCAGGGGCGTGCAGGCCGCTATCGAGAAGCAGACTGCTGCGACGACATTGAGTGCGTTTCTGGACCAGGGCGCTGTGGTGGATGAACAGGTCGAACCATTACGCGATGAACCTCGCGTGGTCAGCTAGTTTTTAGGAGCACAGTCAGTGCAGCGTGATTCCGGGTCGCAGGTATTCACCCCGAAAATACTGAGCGTTTTGCGCGAGGGCTACGACCTCGGCAAGTTCCGGTGTGATGCGGTGGCAGGCCTCACGGTTGCGATCGTCGCCTTGCCGCTGGCGATGGCACTCGGTATTGCCAGCGGCGCATCGCCCGAGAAGGGCCTGATCACTGCGGTGATTGCCGGCTTTCTCATCTCCGCTCTGGGTGGATCACGCGTACAGATCGGTGGACCGACAGGCGCCTTCGTAGTAGTGATCTTCAATGTCATCGCCCAGCATGGCTATGACGGACTGCTGCTCGCGACCCTGCTGGCCGGGCTGATACTCATAGTGGCGGGCTATGCGAAGCTTGGACAAGTCATCAAGTTTATTCCGCATCCGGTGATTACGGGTTTCACAGCTGGAATCGCCGTGATCATCGCTTCAAGCCAGGTGAAGGACTTCCTGGGACTCCGGACCGGCAAGGTTCCGGCAGACTTCCTGCTGCAATGGGGTACCTACTGGCAGGCGCTCGACAGTATCAGCTGGACGACGCTGATAGTTGGCGCCGCTTCGCTGGCGGTGATTATCCTGCTGCGCCGTATTGCGCCCCGGGCTCCGGGATTCCTGATCGCCGTTGTCGGTGCCTCGGTGGCTGTAACGCTGCTGGGCTTGCCGGTAGAGACGATCGGATCCCGTTTTCCGGATATCCAGGCCGGTTTGCCGATGCCTGCGCTGCCGGAATTCTCCGTTGCGAAAATCCGGCAGGTGCTGCCCTCTGCATTCACGATTGCGTTTCTTGCCGGCATCGAAGCACTGCTTTCTGCCGTCGTTGCCGATGGAATGACAGGCACCCGTCATCGCTCGAATCAGGAACTGGTGGGCCAGGGGGTGGCCAACATTGCCTCCGCACTGTTTGGCGGGTTGCCGGCAACCGGTGCGATTGCGCGCACGGCAACCAATATCAAGGCCGGTGGACTGACGCCGGTTTCAGGCATGTGTCATGCAACATTTGTCTTGCTGTTTGTCCTGTTTGCGTCGGATCTGATGGCGTATGTGCCGATGGCGGCACTGGCGGCGATCCTGTTTGTGGTGGCCTGGGGCATGAGTGAATACGAACGGTTCATCGGCCTGATGAGGATGCCCAACGGTGATCGCGGAGTTTTGCTGTTGACCTTTGGTCTTACGGTATTTGTCGATCTTACCGTTGCCATCGGCGTGGGCGTCACGATTGCATCGCTGCTATTCATGATGCGCATGAGTGAGTCCGTGCAGATTGAGGATGTGCGCAAAGTCGTCCCGGATGCTGAGCTCGATAGCGATGATCTCCAGCAGCGCGATTCGCTGCCTGACGGTGTCGAGGTGTTCCGGATCAATGGCCCATTTTTCTTCGGTGTAGCCGGAGACTTGCTGGATACACTGCGTCGCGTTGGTCAACGTCCGCGTGTAATTATCCTGCGTATGCGGCTGGTGCCGCTGCTGGATGCCAGCGGCGTAAGGGCTGTCGGGGAATTCATCCGCCAGGCCGGTGTTGGCGGCACCAGGATAATTCTTTCAGGCGTACAGGCTCAGCCCGCTGAAATGCTGCGCCGGGCTCATCTGGGTGGCGACAGCAGCAAGGTACTGTATGCATCCGACTACGCGGCGGCGCTGGTGCTTGCGCGGGACGTACTCAGCGCAGAGTAATCGTTGCCGCATGTTTCAACGCATATGCAGCTCGAGGACGTCCTTGTCGGCAGGCTGATGTTCCGGTCCCACCTGCTGGCCGGCGAAAACCTCGGTGCCCCAGATTTTTGCGTAACGCAGGCCGGCGGCGATGTCCTTGTGCACGAGGCCAGCGACGTCGAGTACCGTTTGCCCCCGCCGCAGCGTGAAGGGACGATCCATCTCTGCGGGCTTGCCGGGCATCTTGGTATAGACGCGAACGATCTGCAGCGCCTTGAAGAGTAGCGGACCCAGCGCCTCGCAGCCGTCACCGGTGCTTGCCGAGAGGTGGATGGTCGGGAAATCCAGCTCCAGCAGTTCCATGAGTACCTGCACTTCGCCTTCGGGATCTTCCACGAGGTCGGACTTGTTGGCGACCAGCAGTGCCGGCAGCTCGATACGGAAAGGATCTTCGATGATTTCTTCGCCCGCCTCGTCGAAGGTCGGTTCAGGCACGGGTTTCGGTTCGCGCAACCCTGGCCAGTAGCCATGCAGGAAGATTTTCTTGTCGGCCAACTGCTGAATGATGGCCTGCAGGTGTTCGGCGCAGCCTGGATCACTGAGGTCAATCACGAGCAGCGCACCGTCGGCCGGCTGTAGCGAGTTGCCCATCCATCCCTCGATATAATCGCTGGAGATCGGCGGCAGATCGACAAGCTGGAACCACACGTCCTCAAAACCTAGCATGCCGGGCATAGGCAGCTTGGTAGTAAACGGGTAGGGGCCTATGTCTGCGCGTGACCCGGTGAGCTTTACATGCAGTTCTGACTTGCCCGCGTTCGGTGCGCCGAGCAGGGCGAGCTGTGCAGCGCCCTCGGGGCGAATCGTATGGACCGGACCCTTTTTCTTGCCGCCCTGTTTACCAGAGCCGAGTTCCTCGGTGAGTTCCTTGATCCAGCGCTTGATGTCGCCCTGGAGATGATCGGTACCCTTGTGCTTGGGAATGGTACGCAGCATCTCCTTGAGATGCTCAAGGCGCTCAGCGGGCTCGCGGGCGGCGCGATAGGCTTCCTCAGCCTTGCGATAAACGGGGGTCAGATTGGCTGGCATGCTTTGCTGGCTCAGTCGTGGGGCCGCGCAGTTTAACGCGTTGGCGGCCGAAGGCGATCACATGCAGGTAATGGAGCCTGGTGGTTGCCGGTCCGACATCTGGCGCGGCGATCTGTAGACGCACTGATCAGCGACTGGCCGCTTTCTCCGGTGCAATGCTCAGCGTGACCCAGCCATCGTCACGCCAGTCGGACACTTCAACGTTTACGCCGATCACTGCAGCCTGCTGTTCAAAGCGCGGCTTTGTCCAGACTTCGTGAAGTTCCTTTTCGGTCAGGTTATGGATGCCCAGCTGCCGGGTTGAAGCCAGCACGGCACCGTAGGGTGACTTGAAGCTGATCTTGCCCGGCTCGCGTTTGACGTCGAGCGCCAGCTGGTAGAAGCAGGCCGTGCGGTCGGTCATCGCGACAAGGGCGATGTCCTTCATGCCGGTCTGCTGCACGATTTTTCCCGTACGCACCAGCATGGGCATCTGGCTGCGCACTTCTTCTTCGATCATTTCCTTCAGCAGGCCGTGATCCTTGGCGAACTGGACGTAATTCAGCGTCAGCTTGACCAGCGCATCGTTCATCTCGTGCTGATAGGGCTTGCGCACGTTGAGCGTGCGGATGACGGTGGCCACGCCCTGGCCAAGTTCCGCCTCGCGGCCGGTGAAATCGTTTTGCGGTGTTTCTCCGGGAGGCAACTCGCGGATCGCTTTTGCGACTGCGGCCCCAAGCTGTTGTTCCTGGCCTTCGAAGCCACTCCATTCACCGAACTCAGTCGCACTTGTGGGTAGTGCCCGGCGGTCACGCTCGGCTGCGTGGAGACCGCTCATCAGCAACAGTGTGGTGGCAAGAATTGCGGTACGGTGCAATGTCCTGGACATAGGAACGCGTCCTCCGGAAACGTTATCGACAGGCCGGGGATCCTACAGGAGCGCTGCCGCCAATGCGTCGTCCACCGTTTCCAGCCAGACAAATTCCAGCTGCTTGCGGGCATTGTCCGGAATCTCTTCCAGGTCTTTCCGGTTTCGTGCCGGCAGCAACACGGTATGGATGCCGGCGCGCAGCGCGGCCAGGGTTTTCTCCTTGATGCCGCCTACCGGCAGCACGAGGCCGCGCAGACTGATCTCGCCGGTCATCGCCAGGTCGCTGCGCACTTTGCGGCCGGTGAGCAGTGAGGCGATCGCCATGAACAGGGCGACGCCTGCACTCGGGCCATCCTTGGGGATCGCGCCGGCCGGCAGGTGCACGTGCAGATCGCGCTTCTCGAAGTCGAATGAACCCAGGCCCAGCATTTCGGCGCGGGTTTTTACCAGGCTGAATGCGGCCTGTGCACTTTCCTTCATGACATCGCCGAGCTGTCCGGTGAGGATAAGCTGGCCCTTGCCCGCCATGCTGGTGGCCTCGATGAACAGGATGTCGCCGCCGACCGGTGTCCAGGCAAGCCCTGTCGCGACACCGGAGGTGCTGGTGCGCAGTGCGACTTCAGATTCGTACTTGCGTGCGCCAAGAATCTCGCGGACAGCAGCCGCATCCACGCTGACTTCTATTGTCGTGCCTTCCGAAATCCGGACTGCAATATTACGTAGCACGGCACCGATCTGCCGCTCCAGATTCCGCACGCCGGCCTCACGCGTGTAGTTGGCCACGATCTCCGCGAGCGCGTCGTCGCTCACCGTGACTTGTCCCATGCCGAGTCCGTTGGCACGCAGCTGCCGGTCGACCAGATAGCGGCGGCCGATTTCCAGCTTCTCCTCCTGCGTGTAGCCCGGCAGCTCGATGATCTCCATACGATCGCGCAACGGACCGGGGATGGTGTCGAGGACGTTCGCCGTAGCGACGAAGAACACCTTGGAAAGGTCGAAAGGTACCGCCAGGTAGTTGTCGCGGAAGCTGCCGTTCTGCTCGGGGTCGAGTACCTCAAGCAGTGCCGATGAGGGATCACCCTGAAAGCCAGCGCCGAGCTTGTCCATCTCGTCGAGCATGAATACCGGATTGCGGGTGCCAGCCTTGCGGATCTGCTGGATCACATTGCCAGGCAGCGCACCGATATAGGTGCGGCGGTGACCGCGGATCTCGGCCTCGTCGTGTACGCCGCCCAGCGAGGCGCGTACGAACTTCAAGCTGAGTGCCTTTGCGATGCTCTGGCCGAGCGAGGTCTTGCCGACACCTGGCGGGCCAACAAAGCACAGGATCGGCGAGCGGCCCTCGGGATTCAGCTTGCGCACCGCGAGGTATTCAAGGATGCGTTGCTTGACCTTGCCGAGCCCGAAGTGATCCTCGTCCAGCACCTGGCGAGCGTGGGCAATATCGATGGCTTCGGCGTCAAGCTTCGACCAGGGCAGTGCGACCAGCCAGTCGAGATAAGTCCGTACCATGGAGTTTTCGCCAGAGGCTTCCGGCATACGCTCCAGGCGCTTCAGTTCCTTGCGCGCCTGGCTCTCCGCCTCTTCCGGCATACCGGCCTTGTCGATAGCTTCGCGCAAGGTGTCGAATTCGCCAACTTCCTCGCTGTCGCCCAGTTCATTCTGAATGGTCCGCATCTGCTCGCGTAGATAGAACTCACGTTGATGACCTTCGAGCTTGTCCTTAGTCTGCTCGTCGACCTGACGCGACAGTTTCAGCACTTCGAGCTGGTGACTCAAGAGGTCGAGCACGCGATCCAGGCGCGCCTGTACATCGAAGGTCTCGAGTATTTCCTGCTTCTGCTGCGGCTTGATGTCGAGGTAGCCAGCCACCAGATCGGCGAGCTGGCCGGGAT
The DNA here is from genome assembly GCA_049290495.1 of Gammaproteobacteria bacterium. Classification (GTDB taxonomy): domain Bacteria; phylum Pseudomonadota; class Gammaproteobacteria; order Steroidobacterales; genus SHZI01. The sequence continues at coordinate 29,526 of JBATNV010000100.1, forward strand.
CGGAGATCCCCTGCACGATGGCGCCGAGTTCCGGCATGGCCTGCGGTAGCAGTGCGATGGCCTCGAGCGCCCGCTCGCGCAGAATCAGCAGCCGCGCTTCGAGCGCGGTGCTTTCAGTGCGGTGCTCAGTCAGCTTGTCGAAACGGGCGGCAAGAAAGGGCATACCTTTCAGGTAGTCGAGGGTACGGAAGCGCTCTTCGCCCTGGCAGACGACGTGCTGCGTACCGTCACGTGCCGTGAAGTAGCGGATGACGCGTGCAATGGTGCCGACCGGATGCAGGTCGTCTGGGCCCGGTTCATTAACCGAGGGATCCCGCTGCATGACCAGGCCGATCGGGCGGCCGCTACCGGCAGCTTCTTCGGCAGCAGCGAGCGAGACACGGCGTCCAATGGTCAGTGGAATAACGGCACCCGGAAACACCACCGTGTTGCGTATCGGCAGAATGATCAGCACATCGTCGGGCACAGCGCTCCGGCTGCCAGTCGTTGCGTCTTCCTGGATATTTTCGTTATCGCTCATGCGGATCTATGCTCCCGTCGTCCGGTTAAGGATTCACTCCCGCCGAGATGGGGTTCCCGCGCGGGAATTCAATACTGAACAGTGCAGTAGTCAGATTCGCCGCCGGAGCGATGATGGATTGACTGCGGCGCAGCGCTGCGGGTGCCCTGCTGTGCCAAGGGCCGCGGAGTCGCTTAAACTGCAGCGATGCGGCGATTGACGCCACTCGCGCTGCTGCGCTCCATTTCGAGTTCCTGGATCCGGCCCTGCAGGACCTGGACCTGCGCGGTGGCAGCGGCGAGTTCAGTCCGCAGGGCGTTTTTCTGGCGTATCTCGGCCTTGAGCGTGTTTTTCGCCTGCGCATACTGGCGCAGATAGGCTGATACCTGTTCCTCAAGCGTCGCGACATGGGCCAGCGCACGATCGGTTTCCGCGTACTGTTCCTGCAGCTTCATCTTGGCTGCCTCGTGCTCCTGGGTATAGGCTGCCACCGCATCGCGCAGTTCGATAACTGCGACTTCGCGGCGCCCTTCCTCGACGGGATCTGCGGGAACGATGTTCCGGTGCGACAGCCAGGCAACCAGCGCGCCGCCTGCGAAGGCGGCGGTGCTTGCGACTGCCAGTACGACCGTCAATTCGTTTGACATAATGATGAATAAAAGGTGCCTGACATAACGTAGGCGTATGTCGGGCACCTGTCTGTGGGGCGGCTCTCACTTTGCTGTTCAGAACAGGCACCATAGGTTCCGCCTTAAACCTGTTTATTGTCCGGAAATCACCTGATGTCTCTCGCTCCAGGCTCCTCCGATGCCGTTGTTGTTGCACGTGGTCTGACCAAGAAATATGGCGAGCGGACCGTCGTCTGCGGAATCGATCTGACTATTCCTCGCGGCGGCTGCTTTGGCCTGCTCGGTCCAAACGGTGCCGGCAAGACCACGACATTGCGCATGATTCTCGGCCAGGCGCCGATGAGTGGCGGTACGCTGTCGGTGCTCGGGCTGCCGATGCCTGCCGCGATCCGCGAGATACACGCCCGCACCGGTGTCGTGCCCCAGAGCGACAACCAGGATCCGGACTTCACGGTGGTTGAAAACCTGCGCATGTACGCGCGCTATTTCGGATTGCGTCCGGCTGAGGTGGCTGGCCGGATCGATGAATTGCTGGAATTTCTGGAACTGACCGATCGACGCGATGCGCGCATGCGTGAACTTTCCGGCGGCATGAAGCGTCGGCTGTCGATCGCACGGGCGCTGATCAACGACCCCGAGTTCATCATGCTTGACGAGCCGACGACGGGACTCGATCCGCAGGTTCGCCACCTGATCTGGACACGCCTGCGCAAACTCAAGTCTTCCGGGAAGACGCTGCTGCTGACGACACACTACATGGACGAGGCCGAACGGCTCTGCGATCAGCTGGTGGTTATCGACCGTGGTCGGATCGTCACCCAGGGTTCGCCACGCGGTTTGATTGACGAGCATATTGAGCCGCACGTTGTCGAGGTGCAGGGCGAAGCCGCGAGCGTGGTACCTGTACTTGGGACCATTCCCGGTTCCCGGCTGCTGACGGTCGGCGAGACCCACTATTGCTATGCGCGCGAACTGAATCCGGTGCTGGCGCGCCTCGAGTCAGCGCCGCAGCTTCGCTATACGCACCGGACGGCGAACCTCGAAGATGTCTTTCTCAAGCTGACTGGTCACGAAATGCGGGAATGACCCGCCACACGCGGAGCAAGCAAAGATGGCAAACATGGACCTGGTATTACCGAGGCCACAAGCTTCAGCACTGAAAATATGGCAGCGCAATCTGCTGGTCTGGCGCAAGTTGCTGGGGCCGAGCATGGCGTTTTCATTCGGCGAGCCGGTGATCTATCTGCTGGGTCTCGGTTTTGGTCTTGGTCAGTTCATCGGCGAGGTGAACGGAATCCCGTACTTCACCTTTCTCGCCGCCGGTTTGCTCGCGGCCTCCGCGATGAACGTGGCTTCATTTGAAGGCATGTTTTCGGTGTTTACCCGCATGACTCATCAGCAGACCTATGATGCGATTCTCGCCACGCCGCTGACGGTTGATGACATCGTTGCCGGCGAAATGTTGTGGTGTGCGACCAAGTCGCTGCTCAATACCTTGCCGATTCTGGTGGTCGCTTTTTTGCTGGGCGCCATCCACAGCTGGTCGGCACTGGCTGCGATCCCGGTCTTTTTCCTGGTCGGTCTGTGCTTTGCAGGACCCGCGCTGGTGATGGCGGCATCGGCTGCCAGTTATGATTTTTTCAACTACTACACGACGCTGCTGATTACGCCGATGTTCATCTTCAGCGGGGTGTTCTATCCGGTGGCAACCTTGCCGACGATCGCGCAGGTGGTGGTAAACATCCTGCCGCTGTCCCATGCGATTGCACTGATACGACCGCTCGTCGCCGGCCAGGCGCTGGTCGAACCGGGGCTGCATATCGCCGTGCTGCTTGCCTATGCCGTCGTCGGCTATGTCGCGGCCAGCATATTTATCCGCCGCCGGCTCATCCGCTGATCAGTCGGCCTGTGGCGGCGTCCGGTTGAGGTGGCTGCGGCGCATGCTGTAGGTGAAATACAGGACGACGCCAATGATCGACCAGACGATGAACCGTATCCAGGTCACCAGCGGCAGAAAAGTCATCAGGCCAAAGCAGGCGAGTGCCGCCAGAATCGGCAGCCAGGGCATGAATGGTGTGCGAAAGGGCCGGTGTTCATCCGGTTTCGTGTAACGCAAGACGACGACGCCGATGCTGACGATCGCAAAGGCAAACAGGGTGCCGATGTTGGTCATGTCGGCCGCTTCGCCGAGTTGTATGACGCCGGCCAGTAATGCCACGACAGTGCCCGTAACCCAGGTTGCCTTGTGTGGTGTGCGGTATTTCGGGTGTACGCCGGCCAGCCAGTTGCCGAGCAATCCGTCGCGCGACATGGCAAAGAAAATGCGCACCTGGCCCATCAGCAGCACTACCAGAACGCTGGTAATGCCGGCGACTGCGCCTACCGAAACGATTGCAGCACCCCACTTGAAGCCTAGTTGGCCGAGTGCATCGGCAATCGGCGCATGCACATCAATCGCCTTCCACGGAATCATTCCGGTAAGAATTGCCGCAACGGCCAGGTAGAGCACTGTGCAGATGCCAAGTGAGGCGATGATGGCTATCGGGATATCCCGCTGCGGATTCCGTGCTTCTTCAGAGGTGGTCGAAACCGCATCGAAGCCGATGTAGGCGAAGAATACGACGGCCGCTGCCGCACCGACACCGGCAAAGCCGTTCGGCATATAGGGCAACCAGTTGCCCGTATCGACATGGTCGGCACCGACAGCGATGAAAAAACCGATGACCGCGAGTTTGATCACAACGATGATAGTGGTGACGCGCGCGCTTTCCTTGATGCCGACCACCAGCACCCACGTGCACAGCAGGACGATGATCATGGCCGGCAGATTGATGATTCCGCCCTCGGGACCGCCCGGTGCATGGGTGGCCCAGTGCGGCAGATGGATGCCGGCAATCTCGAGCAGCTTGTTGAAGTAACCCGACCAGCCGATTGCTACCGCAACGCTGGAGACACCGTATTCGAGGACCAGGTTCCAGCCGGTGATCCAGGCGACGAATTCACCGAGCGTGGCATAAGAATAGGTGTAGGCGCTGCCGGATACGGGGATCAACGCGGCAAACTCGGCGTAGCACAGGGCAGCCAGCACGCAGGCCAGACCGGAGAGCATGAAGGAGAGGGTAATGCCCGGCCCTGCGCCGAGTCGCACGGCGTCGCCGACGATCGCAGTGCCGATCAGCACGAAGATACCTGTCCCTATGATCGCCCCAACCCCCAGTGCGATCAGGTCGGTCAGGGTCAGGGTGCGATTGAGGCGGTGATCCGGATTCTCGGCATCCGCGAGGATCTGGGCGAGCGGCTTGATACGCAGCATCCGCGCGCGGATGCCCGGTAACTGGTCTGACATCAGGTCTCCCCCTGTATTTCGATTCGAAAGCCGGCCGGTGAGTAACATGACAGGAGCGGCCCGCTGCCATACAGGGTGTTGAGGGCGCCGTGTTCGGTGATACTCATTTGCGCTGTCCGCAGCTGGGCGCGGATCGGTGCGAGATCCTTCACCCGATAATTCATGTGCAGGATACCGGTTGCAGGCGGTTTCGCGCGCGGATAGATATTCTCGCCCTGCAGTTGCTGGTATTCGATGATCTCGATACGCCCGAGGGGCTCGTCGGGGTCGCCAAAGACACGCAGCTGGAGTCCGGCACCCGGCGGCAGGCCAGCTGTCCGTTCGATACCCGGGCCGGTCAATTGCATTTCAATCGTCGTGGTCATGCAGAGTACGTCGCGATAGAAAGACGTTTCTGCTTCTGCGTCGGGAACGATGGTGACCAGCGGACCGATGCCTGCATATCCTTTCGCTGACATGGTGGTGTCATAACCGGGACCGGTGATCTCGATCAGCACCACATTGATCTCATCGTGGCCCGGCATTTGTACCTCCCGAAACATCTGCTGACCGGCGGGCATTTCGGTCCATCGGGTACGGAACTGATGTCCCGCTGCTTCGAGTTCCGCATAGCGGGCCGGCATGTCGTTGGTGTAGAGGTCGAGGTTCTTTGGCAGCAGGTCCCAGGCCCTGGCGCCCCGGCGGACGGGTGGTAACGGATCCCTGAATTCAACCAGGTGCATCGCGCCCGCAGTGGCCCAGAGTCCGGGGCCAGTCGGTGTAGCAACCAGTGCCTGCCGGGTGATGGCTTGTGGATCAAGACCCCAGAGTGTGCCAAGGGCCGCATCCGGTCCCTGACGGTCAATACGAACTTGCAGGCCGAAGTTCTGCTGCCAGAAGTTGAGGGCTGTATCGAGGTTCGCTACCCCAATGGTGACGTGCGAAAAAGCGCCCAGACGCGGTGCTGACATGCATTACCTCAGTGCGCATCGAATACGAATGCCGGAATTCTATGCGCCCCGGTCACCGATCCGGAAACCTGTTCTTTTGCGCTGCTTACGAAATTGCCCCATCGCAACGCAAGGAATGCCGTGCTAGAGTCGAGCTATCCGCATCTGAGTCGAATCCGCACGCCGCGTTCTGTGACCCCTTCCGTGAACCGTTTTCCTGCAGATGCCCCCTTTGAGTTCCGAATCTTGGACGTGAGCCTTGCTTGCGCCCTCTTGCCGTTGTTCTCGTGCTGTCCATCAACCTTGAGGAATTAATAGGTACCCGTCATGACCAGGATTTACGTAGGCAATCTGCCATATACCGCCGATGAGGAGTCGATTCGTGAGCTGTTTTCGCAACATGGAACAGTCGACGCCGTTCGTCTGATCAACGATCGCGAAACCGGCCGTTTTCGCGGTTTCTGTTTTGTAGAAATGCCCGAGTCGGATGCGCAGACGGCAATCGCCCGTTTGAATGGCCACGACATGGGCGGTCGTCAGCTGCGCG
>JBATNV010000101.1:0-2297 GCA_049290495.1 Gammaproteobacteria bacterium
CGCGGCGAGCAGTTGTCCGGTTGGCAACGCACGCAGCGTCGCGGCCAGATCTGCGGTTTCTGGCAGTGCGAGCTTCTCGATATAGTTGTTTGCCAGCTGCTCCGCAGGTGCATTGAATCCGACGCGCCGGGTGGGCAAGGAAACCAAACATCGCCAGCCGGTAATTGATGGTCACCGCAACAACGTCCTGGCGCGGGATCGCCGTGTCATTCAAATGCGGCAGGTTGCCACTGCCCTGCGAGAAACCACCACCGTGGATCCAGACCATCACCGGCATCTTCTGCGCTGGCTGAAGCGTAGGCGTCCAGACATTGAGCGTCAGACAATCCTCACCTGAATTGACCAGCGGAAACCAGAGCAGCGCGGAGTTGGGCTGCGCACAGGTCGCGCCGTAGTCGGTTGCCGACCGTATCCCTTCCCATGGTGGTCAATGGCTCCGTGCTGCTGACGGGCCTCTGCGAGCGCTTCATAATGGGCCGATCATCGCATGGCAGCGTATCCTGTCGCACATGCCAAGCATCGCAAGCCTGACCCGACTGGAAAAGCTCCGCCTGGCGTTCTCTCCGGCGGCAGCGGCTGACAAGCACCGCTTGCTCTGCCTCCTTGAAAGGACACAACTGCCATCGGCATCCGCCGTGCAACGCCTGCACGAGATGCTGTGCTGGATGCGCGCCTGGCCAGATGATGAGCAGGTACTGGCCGCAGCAGATGCCGCGCTCCGCACATTTGCCGCGCGCAAAGACTTGCGCCGCTTTCGCGCCCAGCTTGCAGACAGCGGTATCGCCGGCACTACCATTCACTATCATTTTTTCTGGCCGACGGCCCGCTGGCTCAGTACGCGATGGCCTGAACTCCTGCGCTTTAACCGCGACTGCGGCGAGGGCGAAGACTGGCTGCGCAGCGCCTGGCCCGTCGCCCTGCCCTGGATACACGCCGAGGCGGCAAAGCGCTCCGAAAACTCAGCATTCGCGATTCTGGACGCGCTGCGCGGATCGACAACCGATGCGACTTTTTTTGTGCGAGGCATCGACCAGACGGCCGGCGACACGCTTGCACGCGAAACGGTTCACGACCTGCTGCAGCCCGCCTATACGCTGGAAGCGAACCGTGATTCACCCTCGCGCACGCGGGCGCTGTGGTCAGGCGCATCGACTTCCTTCATCACGGCGCCGCTTGCACAAGGGCGCAGCAATCTGCGCAAGGAATTACAACGGCCACCGCAGACAGTCACTACCACTACACCGCAAGACGCCGCTGAGTTGCTCGACCTCGCACGCGCGGCGATGGTCACCCGTGGCCGCGACCTCGATACCTTCACCTGGGGCAATCCCGAGGATATCCATGTCGTCGATGACGGTGATGGCCTGGCATTCGCATTCATCGGCGCCATACCGGCGCGACGCCTGCCGCTCGCTGCCGCGTATGGATTTCTGATACTGCGCAATGGCGTACCTGTGGGCTACGGACAGGTCGATGCACTGCTCGGTGGTGCGGAAATTGCCTTCAATACCTTCGACACTTTCCGTGGCGGAGCATCCGCATTCCTGTTTGCGCGACTGCTCGCCGCTACACGGGCCCTGCTCGGCAGCAAAGCCTTCTCGCTCGAACCCTATCAACTCGGATATCACAACAAGGAAGGTATCGCCTCGGGTGCCTGGTGGTTCTATTTCAAGCTCGGCTTTCGCCCGCACGATCTTGCACTGAAGCGGATTGCGAGAAGTGAACTGGCGAAGATGGAGCGCAACCCAGACCATCGTTCCAGTGCCGCAACGCTAAACCGTCTCGCAGGCAAACACCTGTACTGGGAACCGTCCAGAGACTGTCGTGTCTGGCTGCCGCTGGTGCCTGGCCTGGGACTACGATTACCCGTGCTGTCTGACGACAGCGCCGGGGAAATCGCCGGACGCCGTCTCGGACTGAGTTCCCTTGCCGGATGGAGCCCGGCAGAGGTGCTCGGTCTCTACCGCCTGGCACCGCTGGTCGCCGCGCTGCAAGGTATCGAGTCGTGGACGGCTGCACAGAAAACATCTGCGATCACCGTGCTGCGCGCCAAAGGCGGATCAAATGAGCGCAACTTCGTGCGACTGCTCGATGCTCACCCTGACTTAAGTTCAGCCATCAAGGCACTTCTCGCAACACAGCCCTGACCAGCCGCCAATCACCTTTCTGGCCGAAGACCAGTGTTTCCCGTCTAGAATAGCGGGCATCCACCGCCCTCCCCGCCAGCAACTCCGGTAACCAACCAGCCATGCAAGCCGCCCGCGATCTGTTCAGCTACAAGAAATACTGGGCCAGCC
>JBATNV010000102.1:0-8212 GCA_049290495.1 Gammaproteobacteria bacterium
GCTGCGCAACCGGATGCCGGAGGCGCAGAAGTTGCTGGTCAGCGTGGTCTGGTCCGACGCAGGGCGCGTCGACTACATGCTCGAAGGCACAGTCAATGGTGCGGGTAGCGCGCTGGACTGGCTGGCCAAACGCGAGAAGCTGGAGCTGAGTGACTTGCTGGAGGCCGGCAACCTGGCGATTGCAGCCGGACTCGAACCGCCACTGTTTCTGAATGGCATCGGCGGACTCGGCTCGCCCTTCTGGCGCAGTGATTTCGAATCAGGCTTTGCCGGTATCGGAACCATCGGCACGCGCCTGCTCGCGGTACTTGAGAGTATCGCCTTCCTGCTGTACACGAACTACCGCGCACTGGAAGCACACGGCCTGCCCTTCACGCGCCTGCTGCTGACCGGTGGGTTGTCCCTCAACGACTACCTGTGTCAGTGCCTCGCTGACCTGAGCGGTACCCTGGTTGCGCGCAGCGAAGAGCCCGAAGCGACCGCGCGCGGCCTGGCACGACTGATCGCCGCTGAGGACGCCGGTGACTGGCCGATTCCGGCAATGTCAATATTAAGGCCTGCGGAGAACCCAGCTCTGCACTCACGCTTCAGCCGTTGGCAGGCTTTGATGGCCTCATAAGCGCCATCGTGCTGCAGCGCGGAGCCTGGCTCTGTATGTCAGCCGGCTTACTTCTTCTTCGGCAGGTACAGGTCAACCAGCGTGCCTTCAAAGGCCTCAGCCGCGAAGGCGACGGTTTCAGACAGGGTCGGGTGCGGATGGATCGTCAGTCCGATGTCGGCCGCATCACAGCCCATCTCGATAGCCAGCGCGACTTCAGAAATGAGATCCCCGGCATTCGGACCGACGATGCCGGCACCGATCACGCGGCGCGTCTTTGTGTCAAAGAGCAGCTTGGTCATGCCCTCGTCGCGATTGAGACCAAGCGCCCGGCCGCTGGCAGCCCAGGGGAACTGGCCCTTGCCGTAGTCCACGCCATTGGCTTTGGCTTCGGTTTCCGTCATGCCTACCCAGGCGATTTCCGGATCGGTATAGGCGACTGACGGGATGACCCGCGCATCGAATGCCGCCTTGTGGCCTGCGGCGACTTCGGCAGCCACCCGACCCTCGTGATTGGCCTTATGCGCCAGCATCGGCTGGCCGACGATATCGCCGACCGCGAAAATATGCGACAGATTGGTGCGCATCTGCCGGTCGACCGGGATGAAGCCGCGCTGATCGACCGTGACCCCGGCCTTTTCGGCTGACAGGCGCTTGCCGTTCGGCGTACGGCCGACTGCCATGAGGACTTGGTCGTAGCTTTCAGTCGCGGAGGTCTTGCCCTCGAAGCTGACCTGCAGGCCTTCAGCCACTGGCACGATCTTCGTGACCTTTGTGCCGGTCATGATCTGCGCATAGCGCTTGGCGATACGCCGCTGCAGCGGCCGGACCAGGTCCGGATCACAGCCGGGCATCAGGCCATCGGTGAGTTCGACCACCGAGATCTTCGTGCCGAGCGCGCTGTAAACGGTGGCCATTTCCAGCCCGATGATGCCGCCACCGACTACCAGCATGGTCTTCGGCAGACTGCGCAGTTCCAGCGCACCGGTGGAATCGATGATGCGTGGGTCATCCGGGAACCCCGGCAGCCGCACACATTCAGAACCCGCTGCGATGATGCACTGTCTGAAGGCAATGACCTTGCGCTGCTCACCATCGATAACTTGCAGATGGTACGGCGACAGGAAGCTGCCGGTACCGCGCACGATATCCACCTTGCGCTGTTTGGCCAGCGTCGCAAGACCACCGGTCAACTTGCCGACCGTGCGTTCCTTCCAGCCGCGCAGCGCGTCGATATCAATCTGCGGCTCGGCATAGCGCAGCCCGCAGTCGGCCATACCCTCGACGTCGTCGATGACTTTGGCTGCATGCAGCAGCGCCTTGGACGGGATGCAGCCGACGTTCAGGCAGACACCGCCGAGCGCGGCCCAGCGTTCAACCAGCGTGACCTTGAGACCGAGATCGGCAGCGCGGAACGCAGCCGGATAACCACCCGGACCAGCACCAAGTACCAGCAGTTCAGTTTCGAGATCAACCGGCCCGCTGTAGGTCGCAGCCGTATCGGGAATCGCGACCGACGGTGGAGGCTTGTCTGCGGGTGCTGCCCTCTTCGTGCTGCCAGCGGCGGCGGGAGGCGGGGTCGCCTGCGCGCTGGCTGGGGCTGCACTCGCCGCAGCGACACCAGCCGGTGTACTCGCTGGTGTACCCGCGGGGACACTGGCCGGCGCACTCGCCGCTAGTGCAACCGCCTCGCCTTCCAGCCTGACGATCAGCTGTCCTTCCGAGACCCGATCGCCCTTCTTCACCAGCAGCTCTTTGACGACGCCGCCGGCAGTCGAGGGCACTTCCATCGCCGCCTTGTCGGTTTCGAGCGTGATCAGCGTGCCTTCAGTCTTGACGGTATCGCCGACGGCAACATGGACTTCGATGATCTCGACGTTCTTGAAGTCGCCGAGATTGGGTACCTTGACCTCGATCACTGCCATGACCGCTCAGTCCGCCAGCAGACGATCCACGTCGCCCAGCAGGCCGACGAGGAAGGTCGAGAAGCGCGCACCGGTCGCACCGTCGATGACACGATGGTCATAGGCGAGCGACAGTGGCAGGAGCAGACGCGGCACAAACTTGTCCTTGGCCCAGACCGGCTTGATGCTGGCACGACCCACGCCGAGGATCGCTACCTCCGGCGCATTCACGATCGGACTGAAGTACGTACCGCCAATACCGCCCAGGCTCGAGATCGTGAAGGTACCGCCCTGCATCTCGTTGGCGGTCAGCTTGCCATTGCGTGCTTTTTCACTCTGCGTGCCAAGTTCTCGCGCGATGGTGTACAGGTCTTTCTGGTCGGCATCGCGAATCACCGGCACCACCAGGCCCTGCGGCGTATCCGCAGCGAAACCGATGTGCCAGTACTTCTTGTGCACGAGGCCAGTGCCGTCTTCGGTCAGCGAACTGTTGAAGTCCGGAAATTCCTTCAATGCCAGAACCGCCGCGCGGATGAAGAATGCCAGTGGTGTCAGCCTGACGCCGGCCGCTGTTGCCTTGTCCTTGAGCGCCTTGCGTCGCTCTTCCAGCACGGTGATATCTGCCTCGTCCTGCTGCGTGACATGCGGGATGTTAAGCCACGCTGCCTGCAGGCGCGGACCAGAGATCTTGCGTACCCGTGACAGCGGCGTGACTTCAACCGGTCCGAACTTCGCAAAGTCCACGACCGGTACTTTAGGCAGCGCGGGACCTGTGCTGATCGCGCCGCTCATCACCGACTTCACAAACTGCTTGACGTCATCGAGCAGCACACGGCTCTTCTGGCCAGAGCCCCTTACGCGGCCAAGATCGACACCCAGTTCACGGGCAAACTTGCGCACCGAGGGACTGGCATGCGCGCCTGCGAAGCTGGATTCATCGATCGGCGGCAAGCCCTGTGCAACAGCGGGCCGGGAGGGCTCTGGCGCGCGGCGCGCTGGCGGCGGCGCAGCAGCTTCCATTCGCGCTTCGGCGGGTGCGGCCGCTTTCTCTGCCGGTGCCGTGGCGGCGGCGGGTACGACTGCCGACTCATTCGCATCCAGAAACGCGATCAGGTCGCCGGTGGACACGCGGCCACCCTGCGCAACCTTGATCTCGATAACCGTACCGGCAACCGGCGATGGAACCTCCATAGCCGCCTTGTCCGTTTCCAGCGTGATCAGGGTCTGCTCGGCACGTACCTGGTCACCCGGCTTTACGACCACTTCAACGATCTCGACGTTCTTGAAGTCGCCGAGTTCCGGGACTCTTATCTCACGTCGTGCCATGAATCATTCTCAACCCGGAAAAATCAGACAGTCACAGGATTCGGTTTAGCCGGATCAATGCCGAGCGTCGCAATCGCTTTCACAACTACGGCTGCATCGATACTGCCTTCGTCGGCCAGCGCCTTGAGCGCAGCGATCACGACATACCTGGAATCCACCTCAAAGAATTCACGCAGGGCCGCCCGCGAATCGCTGCGGCCAAAGCCATCCGTGCCCAGCACTACATAGCGGCTGGCTATCCACGGCCGGATCTGGTCGGCAACCGTGCGCATATAGTCTGTGGCCGCGATGCATGGGCCAACCTGCTTTGCGAGGCTCTGCGCCACAAAAGACTGCCGCGGAGCGTCTGCGGGATGCAGCATGTTCCAGCGATCGCAGTCGATGCCCTCGCGCCGTAGCTCACTGAAGCTGGTCACGCTCCAGACATCGGACGACACCTGGAAGTCTTTCTCGAGCATTTCAGCGGCGGCGATGACTTCCCGCAGAATGGTGCCGGAACCCATCAACTGCACATGAAGCTTCTTCTGTGCTCCGCTCTGCAGCCGGTAAATGCCACGCAGGATGCCTTCCTGAACGCCTTCAGGCATGGCAGGCTGCACGTAATTCTCGTTCATGACGGTGATGTAGTAGAAGATCCGCTCCTGCTTCTCGTACATCCGTCGCATACCATCATGGATGATCACGGCAAGCTCGTAGCCGTAAGCGGGATCGTAGGCGACACAGTTCGGAATAGTGGATGCAGCCAGAAGGCTGTGCCCGTCCTGATGCTGCAGTCCTTCACCAGCAAGCGTGGTGCGGCCAGCTGTCGCGCCGAGCAGGAAGCCCTTGGCCTGCGAGTCGCCCGCTGCCCAGATGAAATCGCCGACGCGCTGAAAACCGAACATCGAATAGTAGATGTAGAAGGGAAGCATATAGACGCCGTGATTCGCATAGGCGGTAGCCGCCGCGAGCCACGAGCAGAAGGCACCAGCTTCGTTGATGCCTTCCTGGAGAATCTGGCCCTCCTTGGTCTCGCGGTAGTACATGAGTTGCTCGGCATCCTGCGGCGTATAGAGCTGCCCTACCGAAGAATAGATGCCGATCTGCCGAAACATGCCTTCCATGCCAAACGTCCGCGCCTCATCGGGCACGATCGGCACCACGTACTTGCCGAGCGCGGGATCGCGCACGAGGGCGTTGAGCAGGCGGACGAATACCATCGTGGTCGATGCGGCGCGGTCGCCACTGCCTTCGAGCTGGGTCTTGAACAGATCGAGCCCGGGCACCACCAGCGGTTCGATCTGCTTCTTGCGCGCAGGGAGATAGCCGCCGAGTTGTTTGCGGCGATCCTGCAGATAACGCATCTCCTCGCTGTCCGGTCCCGGACGGTAAAACGGCAACTTGTCGATATCAGCATCAGAAATCGGGATATGGAAACGATCGCGCAGCGCCTTCAGATCGTCGATGTCGAGCTTCTTGGTCTGATGCGCTGTCATGCGTCCTTCGCCGGCCTGACCGAGGCCGTAGCCCTTGACGGTCTTGGCCAGGATGACCACCGGACGACCGTCCTGCTTCATGGCGCGCGCATAGGCGGCATACACCTTGATCGCATCGAGACCGCCGCGGTTGAGCCGCCAGATCTCGTCGTCCGTCATGTGGGCGACCATGGCCTTCAGCTCGGGATATTTGCCAAAAAAGTGCTCACGGGTATAGGCGCCGCCGCCAGCCTTGAAATTCTGGTACTCGCCGTCGACCGCCTCTTCCATCCGCCGGTGCAGAAACCCCTGATGATCTTCAGCGAGGAGTTGATCCCAGCGCGAACCCCACAACACCTTGATGACCGCCCAGCCAGCACCACGAAAAGCCGCTTCGAGTTCCTGGATGATCTTGCCGTTACCACGCACGGGGCCGTCGAGCCGCTGCAGGTTGCAGTTGATTACGAAGATCAGGTTGTCGAGCTTCTCGCGCACCGGCATCGTGATGGCACCCATCGACTCGGGCTCATCCATCTCGCCATCGCCGAGAAAACACCACACCTTGCGACCACTGGTATCGACAACCCCGCGATGCTCGAGATACTTCATGAAGCGGGCCTGATAGATGCCCATCATCGGGCCGAGACCCATCGATACGGTCGGGAACTGCCAGAAGTCCGGCATCAGCCACGGATGCGGATAGGACGACAGCCCCTTGCCCTTGCCTACAACCTCCTGGCGGAAATAGTTGAGCTGCTCTTCAGTCAGGCGGCCCTCGAGATAGGCACGGGCATAGATCCCGGGTGAAGAATGACCCTGTATATAGATGAGGTCACCGCCAGACTCTGCACTGGCTGCTCGCCAGAAGTGATTGAAACCGACCTCATACAGGGTGGTTGCTGAAGCGTAGCTTGCGATGTGCCCACCGTATTCGGTGCTGCGTCTGTTGGCCTGCACGACCATGGCCATCGCATTCCAGCGCAGATAGGCCTCGATGCGCCGTTCGATGGCGCGATCACCGGGATACTCTGGCTGCAGCCAGAGCGGAATCGTATTCAGGTAGGCAGTATTGGGACGAAATGGCAGATAGGCACCGGAACGCCGTGCGTGATCGACCATCTGGTTGAGGAGAAACTGGGCGCGCTCAGGTCCATGTGTGCGCAGCACAGAATCAATCGACTCGATCCACTCATGCGTCTCTTCCGGATCGAAATCGTCGGGCTGAATACTCGGGTTAACTGAATCCGACACTGTGGCTCCGCTGACGTTGTGCAACTTGCCCTATACTGCGGGCTGAATGGACTGAGGCTGAGCTGCCAGAAAAACAATGATCGGCGTTTCGCCAAAACAGGTCAAGCAAACGGCAGCGAACAGCTTGTTTCCCGCCGGTATTCAATTCAAGGTGACACAGGTACCCGGTCGCCTGCGCAAAACTGCGCTCACGAAACTCGATCATCTGATCGTTATAACGCCAAACCGCCCGAAACCTTCGCTGTGGAGCGATATATCCGGACTCAAATCACTGCAGCTGCGGATCAGCCGTCTGGGCAAGGCAGCTGCCGGCCGTGCACTGCGCTGCTCGCTCGGCGGCAGCACGACGGTTACAACACTGGGACTGATGCCGCCAATAAAGGCTGGCGCCACTTTCTCAGCCTTCAGTCTGCTCAAGTTTGCCGGCGATCTGGTTGCCGACGCGATCGCTGACGAACCACGGTCGATCGGCCTGATCGCGCATGGCTTTGCAGCCGACGAGGCTGAACGTATCGTCAGTGCGCTGCTACTGGCACTTGGCGCGCGTGCCTGGCAAGCACCCGTATTCCGGAAAGAAAGCCGACCCGAACAACTCAAGAAAGTGCAGCTGCTTGGCCTGCAGCGCGAGATCGACCTGGATCGCGTGCTGGCAGAGATCAACGGCGCAAACCTGGTACGTGGGCTTACGGCTTTGCCGGCCAACAAGCTGAATGCAACGACCTACCGGAAACTGCTCGCCACACTGGCCACACAGAACGGCTGGGACTTCGAGTGGCTGGATGAATCAGCACTCGCAAAACTCGGTGCCGGTGCTTTCCTGGCTGTTTCCCAGGGTAACGCCAGCCGTGACGCCGGCATCGCCCACCTGCGCTACCGGCCAGGTGGCAAAGTCAGCCAGCCCGATCTGGCGCTCGTCGGCAAGGGCATCATCTTTGATACTGGCGGCACCAATACCAAAGGCGCCACACACATGCTCGACATGCACATGGACATGTCGGGCAGCGCCGTATCACTTGCTGTCCTGCAGGCGCTGACTACGCTCGCCTCGCCACTGTCTGTGGACTGCTGGCTGGCCATCACGGAGAACCGCAGCGGGCCGAACGCCTACAAGCAGCGTGATGTGATCACGGCGAGCAACGGCGTAACCATCGAAATCATGCACACCGATGCGGAAGGCCGGATGGTACTGGCTGATACCCTGGCACTCGCCGGGAAGGACAAGCCGAAACTCATCATCGACTACGCGACGCTGACTGGCACCTGCGTCCATGCGCTTTCTGAACGCTACAGCGGGATCTTCAGCAACCGCGAGGCGCTCAACGAACTACTGGTACGCGTCGGCCGCGATTCCGGCGAGCGGGTCTGGCCCTTCCCGATGGACGAAGATTTCGACGATGACCTCAGGTCAAAGATCGCCGATGTCAGCCAGTGCAGCAGCAGCGGTGAAGCAGACCAGATCCTCGCCGCGCGATTCCTGCAGCGTTTTGTACCGGAAACCGCAATCTGGATCCACATGGACCTGTCCGCGGTGACCCGCAAGGACGGACTGGGACAGATGCCCGGCGGCTATACGGGTTTCGGCGTGCGCTACAGCCTGGCACTGCTGCTCGATCGCGCCGCCGATCTGCATGAAATGGCCACGCCAGTCGTGCGGCCACGCCACCGCTGATGATCAACAC
>JBATNV010000103.1:0-4041 GCA_049290495.1 Gammaproteobacteria bacterium
CCACCGTCGATCGCGGCTGAAGCCGCTCCTACGGCCGCTCCTGGGGGGAGCTGCGTATGCCAGTCGGTCTCGCGCTGATACACGTGGGCAAAATTGAGCAGCGGACCCTCAGCGAAATGCGGACCAATCAGCTGCAGGCCGACCGGCAAACCAGCCGAATAGCCGCAGGGAATCGAGATGCCTGGCAGACCGGCCAGATTGACGGCGATCGTATAGATGTCGTTCAGGTACATCTGCACCGGATCATCGACCTTCTCGCCCAGCCGGAAGGCCGGTGTCGGTGCGGTCGGCCCCGCAATGATGTCGACCTCGGCAAAACAGCGCCGGAAATCGTCAGCGATCAGCTGCCGCGCCTTCTGTGCCTTGAGGTAATAGGCATCGTAGTAGCCCGCCGACAGCACATAGGTGCCGGTCAGGATCCGGCGCTTGACCTCGGCGCCAAAGCCCTCGCCGCGGGATTTCTTGTAGAGCTCCTCAAGCGTCGCTGCACCTTCGTGGCGGTGACCGAAGCGCACGCCGTCAAAGCGCGACAGATTGGACGAGCATTCGGCAGGCGCAACGATGTAATAGGTGGGCACAGAAAGCGCCAGGCTCGGCAGCGAGATTTCCACCAGCTTCGCACCCAGCCGCTCGTATACGCCCAACGCTTCGCGCACCGCAGCGGCAGATGCGGGCTCGAGGCCGGCATCGAAAAACTCCTTCGGCAGGCCGATGCGCTTGCCGGCGACCGCGTCACCCAGCTGCGCTGTGTAGTCGGGCACCGGCAGCTCGGCCGAGGTCGAATCACGCGGATCGAAGCCCGCCATCGCTGCCAGCAGCAGTGCTGCGTCCTCAGCACTCAGCGTCAGCACGCCGGCCTGGTCGAGACTTGAGGCAAAGGCGATCATGCCGTAACGGGATACCCGGCCGTAGGTCGGTTTCAGGCCTGTGAT
Source organism: Gammaproteobacteria bacterium (assembly GCA_049290495.1). Taxonomy (GTDB): domain Bacteria; phylum Pseudomonadota; class Gammaproteobacteria; order Steroidobacterales; genus SHZI01. The sequence continues at coordinate 933 of JBATNV010000103.1, forward strand.
GCCGGTCAGCGCGGCCGGCTGGCGGATCGAGCCACCGGTATCCGTACCCGTAGCGGCCGACACCAGCCCCGCCGCGACTGCCGCCGCCGAGCCGCCCGAGGAGCCCCCTGGTGAGCGCTGGAGATCCCAGGGGTTGCGCACCGGACCGAAGAAGCTCGTCTCGTTGGACGAGCCCATCGCAAACTCGTCCATATTGGTCTTGCCGACCATGACGATGCCGGCTTCAGCCAGTCGGCTGACCACAGTCGCGTCATAGGGCGGAACGAATCCGGCCAGCATCCTCGACCCGCAGGTCGTCTTCACGCCGGCCGTACAGAAGATGTCCTTATGGGCAAATGGAATGCCAGTCAGCGGACCACCCTCGCCGCGGGCCAGCTGTTGATCGGCCCGATCGGCCGCGGCAAGTGCCTGTCCCTTTCTCACGCTGATAAAGCTGTTCAGACTGCTGTCCAGCGCCCTGATGCGTGTCAGCGCGCCCGTCACAAGCTCGCGGCTGCTGACTTCGCGGGCGCGCAGTGCGCGGGCAAGCTGGGTGATGGTTGGACGTGACATGCAAACCGGCCGTCCGGACCCCTACTCGATAACTCGCGGAACGGTATAGAAGCCATCCGCCACGCCGCTGGCATTGCGCTGGTAGTCATCGCGGCGGTTCTGCTCGGTCACCGCGTCGGCCCGCAGCCGCTGCGCCATATCGAGCGGATGCGCCATGGGCGCGACACTGCCAGTATCAGCGGCCTGCAGCTGGTCGACAAAACTCACGATGCGGTCGAGCTTCTCGACCACGCCATCGATCTCGTCCGTGCCGATCTCCAGGCGGGCGAGATGGGCAATTTTTTCCACGTCCTGACGGGTCAGTTTCACAGCAGCCAAACCATTGATTCCGCCAGGCGGGAGGCCACAGGCGTGAGGGCCGATAATACACTGCAGTTGCTGAATGCGACCCCCGTTGCTAGATTAGCGAGCTTCTGCTTCTCATCACTCGCCGATCGCGGGGCATCATGCTGAAACGGCTTCGGGGATATTTCTCCCACGATCTTTCGATAGATCTGGGCACTGCGAATACGCTGATCTATCTCGCGGGTCAGGGAATCGTGCTCGACGAACCCTCGGTGGTCGCGATCCGGGAGGAACCGGGCCGCGGTGGCAAGACCGTGGAAGCCGTCGGGCTGCAGGCCAAGAGCATGCTCGGCCGCACACCTGCCAACATCACCGCGATCCGGCCCCTCAAGGATGGCGTCATCGCCGACTTCACGGTGACGGAGAAGATGCTCCAGCACTTCATCCGCAAGGCCACGCCGGGCCGCTACTTCCGGCCCAGCCCGCGCGTCGTGGTCTGCGTGCCCTATGGCTCTACCCAGGTGGAACGCCGTGCGATCCGCGAATCGGCCGAGGGCGCCGGCGCACGGAAAGTCTGGCTGGTCGAAGAACCGATGGCAGCCGCTGTCGGTGCCGGCATGCCGGTGCACGAGGCGCGCGGCTCGATGGTGCTCGATATCGGTGGCGGCACCTCGGAAGTCGCGGTGATCTCGCTGAACGGCATCGTCTACGCGGCCTCGGCGCGGATCGGCGGCGACAAGTTCGACGAAGCGATCATCAATTATGTGCGCCGCAACTACGGCATCCTGATCGGCGAAGCGACTGCCGAGCGCATCAAGAAGGAAATCGGCTCGGCATTCCCCGGCGATGAGGTCAGGGAGATCTCGGTCAAGGGTCGCAACCTTTCCGAAGGCGTGCCGCGCAGTTTCAGCCTGAACAGCAATGAAATCCTTGAAGCACTTCAGGAACCACTGCAGGGCATCGTGCAAGCGGTCAAACAGGCTCTCGAGCAGACCCCACCCGAACTCGGCGCCGACGTCGCCGAACGCGGCATCGTGCTTACCGGCGGTGGCGCACTGCTGCGATACATCGACAAGCTGATCATGGAAGAGACCGGCCTGCCGGTTGTGATTGCCGATGAACCGCTGACCTGTGTCGTGCGTGGCGGCGGCCGCATCCTTGAACAGGTGGACAAAGTTACGCCTTCCACGCTCGGGCTGGAGTAACCTCAGCCAATGACGCCGGCTGGGGCACGGATGTACCGGCGCCCCCTGCCGTGCTCCCTGCAATCGTCGCCGAACACGCGGACCCGGCATGGTGTCTTCTTCAGCTGACAGCGAAGCACGAAGCTACCGTAATGCCAGCCCGGGGCTGGCCTTCTTCCTCACCGCGACGCTGTCCCTCGTGCTGATGTTTGTCGATCATCGCGGCGATTACCTGGGCCAGATCCGCACCTGGCTCAGTGCCGCGATCTATCCGCTGCAGGTGGCCATCAACTCACCGGCCGCCGGTCTGCACTGGATGCAGGACAATTTCGCCTTGCGCAGCACACTGATCGATGACAACGCTGCCCTGCGCAAGCAGGCCCTCATCCAGGCTGCGCAACTGCAGCGCATGGCTGCACTTCAAGCAGAGAATCAGCGCTTCCGTGCCCTGCTCGACTCGCGCGCGCGCATACCCGACCGCATGACGGTGGCCGAGATTCTCGCCGTGGACATGGATCCGCTGCGTCACCGGATCGTGCTGAACAAGGGCAGTCCGCAGGGCACCTACGCCGGCCAGGTACTGCTGGACGCCACCGGGGTCGTCGGCCAGATCATGCGCGATCAGATCTACACGTCTGAGGCGATCCTGATCACCGATCCGGATCACGCGATACCCGTCGAAGTCGTACGCAACGGCATGCGCACCATCGCAGTCGGTACCGGCGCGCTCGACCAGCTCTCTCTGCCGTTCCTGACCCGCAACGCCGATGTGAAAGCCGGCGACCTGCTGGTGACCTCGGGGCTCGGCGGCCGTTTTCCCGCCGGCTATCCGGTCGGCACGATCACCGCCGTCGATGGTTCCGAAGGCGATGCCTTTCTGGAGGTCACGGCCAAACCCGCCGCAAACCTCGATCGCCTGCACGAGGTGCTGCTGGTTTTCAGTCCCGAAGCGGAGGCCCAGACGCAGGCTGAGGCAGAAGCTGGAAGTGATACTGAAAGCGAAAGTGGAGCAAGGCCCGCGGCGGAAGCGACGCAATGAGAAATGCACGCTGGCCGGTCTGGTGCCTCATGCTGCTGGCGCTCGCCGC
>JBATNV010000104.1:0-4678 GCA_049290495.1 Gammaproteobacteria bacterium
GTTGTGCAGATCTACCTGAGCACCAAGCGCCAGAACGACATGCAGGGCGGGCTCAGCGGCCGGCAGGAAGTTTCGCGCTATGCCACTCAATTGATTCAGCGTGATGTGCAGATGGCAGGTTTCCGCGGGTGTCTGCGGGATCTGGGCACCGTCGTCAATACGCTCAACGACCCGGACGACTTTCTCAACGACTACGCACGGCATATCGAAGGTTTCGATAACGTGACTGCCGGTGATCTGCCCGACGAGATCACGGCTGATGGTAACGATGTTGTCGCCGATACTGATGTGCTGGTGATTCGCACCGTCGACGATCCGAACCTGCAGCTCACGGCCAATATGTTGACCAATACCAGCGATCCGGTTGCGTTGCCGGGTGCCGGCTCGCGTGCGCCGGCTATCAATGACGTCATGCTGGTGACGGACTGCGGTGGCTCGGCGATCTTCCAGGTCACCGACTTTGATGCAGGTACCGGCACTATCACCCATGCGGTCGGTGGAGGGACGCCCGGTAACGGCGACGCCAGTCTCGTGCGCCGTTACAACGCTGGCGCACAGCTCTTCACGATGCGCACCACGAGCTACTACATCCGCCTCGACGGCAACAATATTCCCGGGCTCTGGCGGCGAATTGGCGGTGGTACACCGCAGCAGCTCGCAGAGGGTGTCGAGAACATGCAGGTGCTCTACGGCGAAGACACCGTTGGAGGTGACGGGGCCCCTGATGTGTACCGAACCGCCGATGCGGTCGGCAATTGGGAAAACGTTGTCAGCGTGCAGGTGGCGCTACTCGTATCAAGCGTGCGGGAGAACGTCGCTGATGCCGATGCGCGCAGCTTTGTGCTGCTCAATGAAGATGCAGTCGGACCGTTCGGTGATGGCCGTCTGCGGCAGGTCGTGAACTTTACTGTGGCAGTGAGAAACCGCTTGTCATGAACATGAAATCAGGCTTTAGAAAACCCCTTGCCAGACCTGGCCATCAATCCCAGCGTGGCGCTGCGATGATGATCGCGCTGGTCATGCTTCTGGTACTGACACTGCTGGCGACCGCCAGTGCCCGCATGACGCTGCTTGAAGAGCGCATGACCGGCAATACCCAGGATCGCAATGTGGCATTCCAGGCCGCTGAGGCGGCGTTGCGTTTTGGTGAAGGGGTCGCGCAGGCCAATGACCTGCCAGTTTTCGGAGGTGGCGACGGTGGCCTGTACAAGCCAGCCGCGCCGAACGAGACGCCGCTTTGGGAGACTCTGGACTGGAACAATGCTGCAGAGGTCCATGCCGACACAGAGCTGGATTCCGCCGTCGCAAAGCTCGGTGGCGCAAACGCAAATTACATCGTTGAGCAGTTACCACGTGTGCCGACGCCAGGCGAAAGTCTGGCTGCTGATACCACGGTAGATGAAGCCGCCTTTTATCGCGTGACAGCGCACGGGGTTGGCTTGGCCGGTAATGCCCAGGTCACGTTGCAAACCACGTTCAAGCGCTGAGGCGACACAGAATGAGCCATTGGAGGCATGATATGCACAGTTCTCTCCGGACCGGAGTGTCCGTTTTTCTTGCCGGCTTCCTGCTGACCATGAGCCAGGCGGGAAATGCCGTGACGATTGCGCAGATGCCGCTGTTTATCAGCGCGGGTGTCACACCAAACGTGATGCTGGTGGTCGACAACTCCGGCAGCATGGACAGCATTGTCTGGTCTGAGGCCTTTGATTCCAGGACTAACTATCCGGACTGGAGTCCGCGCATCGATCACGACTGTAATCCAGGTACCGCGCTGCGCGAAGCCTGGTCAGCGGACGATGGCAGTATTAATCGCTCAACGCTGGTATCGAGCAACTACCGGGGTACCTGTGGCGGCAGCACAAACACGGCCCCCACTTGTGCGGCAGGTCTGACGCGTGGCCGGAACACGGGCGGCACTGTTACCAAGTGCCTCAAGCTGCCAAATCCGCCAGCCGGAGGTAGTACCCGCTTTCTGGGCAACTACCTTAACTACCTGTTTCAGACCTATGCAAGCGGTACCGATCTGACCGGCGGCCAGGTTCCGAACGAGACGCGCATGACGGTCGCGAAAGATGTGGCCAATGATGTCGTCAACAATAATTCAAACCTGAATCTGGGCCTGACGCGCTTCAACAGCACTGCCGGTGGCCAGGTTGTCGAGAACTGCGGCGCCAGCAAGACGGATCTGAATAACTCGATTAACGCCCTGACGGCCAGCACCTGGACGCCGCTCGCCGAGACGCTCTACGAGGTCACGCGCTACTTCCGGGGCCTGAAGACCCAGTACAACGGGAGCCTCGTATACACGAGTCCGATCCTGTATCGATGCCAGAAGAACTTCGTGATCATGATCACCGACGGTTTCCCGACCCAGGACGAGAGCTTCCCCAACAACGATCCGGCTGATCTCGCCGACACCGGCCGTGCGCTGCCGAACTGGGACAATCTCGCACCAACAACATTGGCCTCGGACTATCCAAACTTCCCGCAGTACTCGGACGGTTCCAAGACCGGGTCGGTATCGGACGAGGGCTATACCCTGTATCTGGACGATATGGCGAAGTTTGCCTACGACATCGATATGCGCACCGGGCTTGATGCGACCGGCAAGAGCTTCGACGACGGTAAATTTGCGAAGCAGAACCTGGTGACCTACACGATCGGCTTCAGCACCGAGAACCAGATGTTGATGGACGCTGCCGAATATGGCACCGGCCTTTATTATCCCGCCTCGAGCAAGGAGGGTCTGACCATCGCCCTGCAGGCGGCGCTTGCCGATATCAAGCGGCGTACCGGTTCAGCCTCATCTGTTGCCTCCAACTCGACCCGCCTGGCCTCCGATACCTTTATATATCAGGCGCGCTTCGATAAGGATTGGGGCGGCGAGCTGCTGGCCTATCCGATCAGTGAAGATGGCAGCATCGCCACCCTGGCAGAAAATGAGCTTGTGCCTTCTATCGTGCTTGGCGACGGCACGACTCGTAACGGCTGGAATGCCGCACAGGTAATGCCAGCTACTGCAGACCGCAATATCTACACCTATAACCCGGCAGCAGCCGCAGGCTCGCGTGGCCGCGAGTTCCTGTGGGCCAGCCTGACCGCAGGGCAGCAAGCTGAGCTGAACAAGAATGTGTTCGGCACTGTTGATGCCAAGGGTGAAAATCGCCTGCTCTATCTGCGCGGCGACCATAGTCACGAAGCCCCGGATGCGGAGAACTTCCGCCCGCGCAGTTCAGTACTCGGCGATATCGTGAATTCCGATCCGGCTTATGTGGGCAAACAGAATTACGGCTACGAGGTGTTGCCTGGCGATGAAGGCACCGAGTACCTGACTTACCGGGAAAGTGGCTCCTATAACGGCCGCACGCCCACGGTTTATGCGGCGGCCAATGACGGCATGTTGCACGGCTTCAATGCCGCGACTGGCGTAGAGCTGCTGGCCTACATGCCAAATTCCGTTTATCCAAAACTCAATGCCCTGACTGATGAGTCCTTTAATACCAATCATCAGCTGATCAACGACGGTGCACCGCGTGCCATGGATGCCTACATCGACAGCGGCTGGCGCACTATCCTGGTGGGCAGCCTCGGCGGCGGTGGCAAGGGCGTCTATGCCCTGGATGTCTCTGATCCGGGCAACTTCGCGGCTGACAACGTTATGTGGGAGTTCACTTCCGCAGACGATTCGAATATGGGCGTGGCGATTCCGAGCCCGACCATCGCACGCCTCGCCAATGGCCAGTGGGCTGCCATTGTGGCCAACGGCTACAACAGTGGCGGTAATGCGAAGCTCTTCGTGCTCAACCTGAAAACCGGAGCAGTCATCCGGGAGATCGATACTGGCGTCGGTGGTGACAACGGTCTGTCCAATCCGACCCCGGTAGACGTCGATGCGGACCGTATCACCGACTTCGTCTACGCCGGTGATCTCATGGGCAACCTGTGGAAGTTCGACCTGACGAGCAGTGACCCGGCCAGTTGGGGCGTGGCCTTCAGCAGCGCTGGTGTGCCGGCGCCGCTGTATACAGCCTGCAGCAGCGATCCGTGCACCGCTGGCAATCGGCAGCCGATCACTGCGCGGCCTGAGGTGGGTATCAGCCCGCCGGCCGGTTACTTTGTCTACTTCGGTACCGGCCGCTATTTCGCTGACGGTGACAATGGTGTGGGCACTGGTGCCAACTCGGTATATGCGATCCGTGACACCAACGAAAAGGGTGCGACGGTACTCACGCTGCCAACGTCGGGACGCTCTGCACTTGTGCAACAGAGTGTGCTCGACACGCGAAATACGAATTTTGATGGCTACGACGCAAAGATCCGTATCACCAGCAAAAACCCGATCGAGGATGACGACGATGGCTGGTACCTGGATCTGCCGACGTCTGGTGAACGCCAGGTCAGTACGCCGATCCTGCGTGCCGGAAAAATCATCTTCACGACAGTCATTCCGTCCGGCGACGAGTGTGCAGCGGGCGGTGACAGCTGGTTGATGGAGCTGGATGCGCTGTCTGGATCCCGGTTGGCCGCATCGCCTTTCGATCTGAATCGCGATGGCGTCTTCGACGAAAAGGACTTCGTACGGCTGGATCCCGATGACGATGAAAGCGAACTGGTGGCGGTCAGCGGAACCGGCTGGAATGACAATATCGTCGAGATGCCAGGCATCCTTGCTAAC
>JBATNV010000105.1:0-31815 GCA_049290495.1 Gammaproteobacteria bacterium
CCAACGCGCGTTGCAGCAGATGCTGGAACTGCATGCGGTTCGGCACCTTGGTGAGCGCATCAATGCGGGCCAGGTAACGGATGCGCTGCTCAGCCAGCTTGCGCTCGCTGATGTTGTGCACGGTAATAACATGACCACGGAGTTCCGGATCATCGCCGCCAAGTTGCGCACAGCTGTAGGTCACCGGGACGGCCTCACCGGCAGAATTCAGCATTAAAGTCTCGCGCGGGCGCCCCTGGTTGTCGCTGAGAGAGAAATCCGCGCGCTGGTTTTCAGCAACCAGGCTGATCAGCGGCAGACCACACAGTTCAGCGTTGTCCTTGCCAAACAGGCGCTCAGCGGCAGGATTTACGCGGTTGATGCTGCCATCGGTACGCGTGACGATCAGCGCGTCCCTGAGGGTGCGAATAACCTGGCTCAGGTATTCATGGGAACTGCTGGCCTTCGTCAAGGCGACGCGCAGGCGCTCAAGCTCGTCGGACAGACTAGAGACCTCGCCGGGCACAGACGGTTCCAGTTTGCCGACATGCTCTGTGTGCGTGAGTCCTTCAACCGTCGCGGCCAGTTCGCGGATCATCTGGCTCCGGCGCCGGAGACGCAGCCGGGTAAGGACCAGGCCGGCGATGAGTACGATCACGAGCAGCACAGTCACGGCATTCGCCAGAACCAGGCCCGCCGATGGCGCTGCATACACAGGCACGATGCCGCTGACGGCAAGCGCCAGGACAGACCAGGGCATCTTGAGACGAGACTGCATAGACCGGGCCATGTACCACGCGGGTCATTGACGTGGGCCTAGCATGACGACCGCACGCGGCCCGGACAAGTTGCTTATGGCACATCGGCGTACCGATAGCGCCAATTGTGTTGCAGCGCGCACGTCGCCGTCATTACGGGGTTTAGAATGCGGACATCGCCATCTGGCGTCGGGGCAGCCCCTGGCATGGGCTACAAATGCGCGCTGATTGTCGACGATTCGCGGACCGCCCGCGAGGTTCTGCGGCGCGTGCTCGAAGCTCACGAGCTGCGGGTGGAAACCGCTGAGTCAGCCGAAGCGGCGCTCGAATACCTGGCCTTGCATCGCCCGGACGTGATCTTCATGGATCACATGATGCCGGGCATGGACGGCTTCCAGGCCGTAAAGGCGATCAAGGAAAATCCTGCGACGGCCACTATCCCGGTGATGATGTACACCTCGCAGTCCGGCGACCTGTATGTGGGACAGGCCCGGGCGCTCGGCGCCGTCGGCGTATTGCCGAAGCAGATCAAGCCGGTTGAAGTGACCGAAGTGCTGCGCTCCCTGCGCCTGCTGCCCGGCTCGGAGCCACTGCCTGCGCGCCGCGCGAGCGACAGCCCGTCCGGACTGTCAGGTGTGGAATCGGTGAACTCACCCGCCGACTGGTCGGATCTGCATCGCTGGTTGCAGGAGATGCTGGCCGACCACAACCGCGCCTTGCGCGACGATCTCGAAACCACCGTGCGGCAGGTGATGGGCGAGCGTCCTGAAAATTCACCCCTTGAAATAAAGTCAGTAGACCGCCGGGCACAACTACCCTTCTGGCCAGCCGGCGCACTGGTGGTCGTGCTGGCTGTCATTGCCGCGATATCTTTCTGGTTGCACCTCGATTCAGAAACCCGCTGGCGTGAGGTCGCGCGGCAGAATCTGGGCCTGGTAAGGACGCTGGACGAGCAACGCGCTGGCCAGATCACGCCTTCAGAAAAGTCGTCGCCGCTGGCCAGCACCGCGGGCGCCGTGGTGGATCGCTCTGCCGGAATCACCGCTGCGCTGGAGTGGAGCGTTAATCAGGCCGCCAGTTATCCGCCGGATGAACTGCCGCTGGGCGACACCCGCCTCGAGATGCTCAAAGGTCTGCTCGACCGGCTGCGCACGCTGGATTTTCGCGGCACGGTTCGGCTCGAAAGCCATGTCGGCGACTTCTGCATGCGACGTGCCAGTGACGCCAGCTGGAAGCTGGCACCGGATGAGATGCCGATAACGCGCTGTGACCGCCTTGGGCTCCCGGCCAGCGAAGCGCGTACTGAATCCAGTCGGCAGTCGGTGGCCTTTGCCAACTACCTCGCGGACCCCGTCATCAGCGGTGGGCCCATCCGTATCGAGACCGAAGCCTTCGGTAACTCGGAGCCACGCATGCCTTATCCCGCAGCGACAGACGGCGTGACTGCCGGCGAGTGGAACCGGGTAGCGCGAGCCAATCAGCGTGTCGAAATCCGGCTGCTCGCTGATCCAGCCGGATAACGTGTAATCTGGCGCGCCGGTCAGCACCACGGCTGGCTGGAACAACCAACAACGCAGAGCCAATAACACAGAGGAAGATGCGTGGGAGATCTGCTCGAAACCCGCCTGCTCAAACTGTCTTCGCCTGAGGCGGCTGGCCTGGTGCGCGGCGGCCAGCGGGGCGTGGAGCGGGAGTGCCTGCGTATTACGCCGGATGGCCGGCTGGCCCAGACCCCGCATCCGCAGGCGCTGGGCTCGGCACTGACCAACACCTGGATCACCACCGACTATTCCGAAGCGCTGCTCGAGTTTGTCACGCCGCCCCAGTCCTGGAACTGGGAAACGATCCAGTTTCTCTGCGACATCCACCAGTTCACGATGGAACGAATCGGCGATGAACTGCTGTGGCCACTCAGCATGCCCTGCCGGATCACGAACGATGCTGAGGTACCGATCGCGTATTACGGCACCTCGAATATCGGCCGCATGAAGACCATCTACCGGCGCGGCCTCGGCAACCGCTATGGCAGCACCATGCAGGCAATCTCCGGCGTGCATTACAACTATTCGCTGCCGGATGCTTTCTGGCCGCTGTACCGGGAACTCGAGGGAGACCAATCTGGCCTGCAGGATTTCCGCTCGGCCGCTTATCTCGGGGCGGTGCGCAACGTCCGGCGTCTGGACTGGTTGCTGCTGTATCTGTTCGGTGCCTCGCCGGCCCTCTGCAAGAGCTTCGTGCAAGGCCGCGAATCGGGGCTCGATGAGCTGGATTCCGCAACCCTTTATGGCCCCTGGGCCACCTCCCTGCGCATGAGCGACCTCGGCTACCGCAACGATACGCAGGCAAATCTGGTGGTTTCGGCGAACAGCCTCAATGAGTACGTCAGGGACCTGAGCCAGGCCACACATCTGCCGCGCGCCGAATTTGCCCGCATCGGTGTAAAAGTCGATGGCGAGTATCGCCAGCTCAACGCCAACCAGCTGCAGATCGAGAACGAGTTTTACAGCACGATCCGGCCCAAGCGTGTCATCGCACCTGGCGAGCGGCCCACCGCGGCGCTGCTCCGTGGCGGGGTGGAATACATCGAACTGCGCGCGCTCGACATCAGCCCGTCTGACCCGGTCGGGCTGAACCAGCGACAGCTGCGTTTTCTGGAGGTCTTCCTGATTTACTGTCTGCTGCTCGACAGCCCGCCCATCTCCGCTGCCGAGCAGGAGCGCATCGACCGGAACCACGGCCTGGTGGCGCGCCGCGGCCGCGAACCGGGCCTGCGCCTGGCGCGCGGTGAGGGCGATATTTCCCTGCAGAAGTGGGGTATCGCGATCTGCGACGAAATGGTGGCAGTCGCGCGGCTTCTGGATCCGGATGGAAAGCAGGGGCATGTCGAGGCGGTCCGTCATCACGCACGGGGACTGGAGGATCCGGCCCTGACACCCTCTGCGGCGCTGATCGCAGAACTGCGCGACAAACAGCTGTCGCTGGCCACCTATGGCCTGGACCTGGCCAGGCGTACCCGGGAGTACTTCCTGTCGCTGGGCGCAGGTCTGAACCAGCACCGCGAAGCGCTGCTCGCTGAAGCACGCGAGTCGCTGCTCAGGCAGGCGCAGATGGAAGCCAGCGATGAGCTGGATTTCGACGAATACCTGGCTCGTTATCTGGCCTGAGCGAGATGCCCTCGTGTGCGCGGCGTGACGGCTGTACTGTCGTTGCCTGACATGGGTGTTTACACTGGCTTTAAGCTGTTCAGCGGGTGGGGCCCGAAGATGTCGCGGCTATTCGTTAGCACCTTTATTGCTGGTCTGCTGCTCGCCGGACTGGCCGCCAGTTTCTGGCCGTTGCCTGAGCACACGCGGTACCGTTCCCTGACAACCGTGCTGCCCGATGGCGGGCGGCAGGAAGATTTCGTCATTCGCTGGCCAGAAGACCGTATCAGGCGCAGCGGCGAGGCCGCTACCGGGCTGCCGGCAGATGCCGTAACCGGCGCCGCAGTTCTTGAAGACAGCGCGGGCCAGCGGGTATCGGCAGAAACCTTTCGTGTACGTGATATCGATGACAACGTCATCGGCGTGGCCAGCCGCCTGGCCGGCACGGGCGGTGCCATCGCGGATACAAACCGTTCCGCATCCAACTGGCTGGTGGTCATACCGGGTCGCGGTGCAGTCTTTCTCAGTCAGCCCGATGCTTTCGACACGACAGCGCGTCAGCGCGATACGCTGAACGGCGTTATCGCACTCAGCATGATGCAGAACCGCGCGTTCTGGAACACCACGACGGAGCGGCGCATCACCGCGGCCACACCCCGCTACGCCGGCAGGATCCTGCGCGGCACCAGTGAGTTTGCAGGACTGTCCGGCAGCTTCAGCGAGACGTGGAAACTGGAGGCGGTGAATCCGGACGGCAGCACCCGCGGCCGGATCATCCTGTCCACACTGAGCGAGAGGATAGAGTGACGATGCGCTGGCTGATCGGTATTCTCGGTCTGGTACTTGGCATCGTTGCGGGGGTAGCGCTGCTGCTTTTCAATCCGCTGATGGTACGCGGGCCGCTGGCGTCACTGAAGGCCAACCTGGTGCCGGACAAGAGCTATCGCATGGATGATTACCGCGGCATGAGCCCGGATCTCAACAGCCTGCTCCGCGGCGGCGCAGGCTCTGGTGAGAACGCGCTCGCGGCACCGGCGCTGGCAAACCTGCGCATCGCGATCATCGTATTGCCTGCTGGCGATGGCCGCCCGGCTGCGCTGGCCGTCAAGGTTTCAACCGTAGCAGAACAGAATTCACTGTGGCGCGCACAACTCGGTACGCTCGATTACTGGAATATTTTCTGGCCTGGCGAAGGCAGTGTCTTCGCCAGTGGCTATAGCAATTACTGGCCACTGGTGCAGGACAGGTTCCTGGCGATGCTTCCCGGTGCCAATGCGGACGCCAAGTCCGCTTACAGACTTTCCGCACCGCCACCTGCGGGCCAGCTGACTGGTGTCAACGGTGCGGCTGGTCGCTATGCCGGCTACATCGGCGAGATCCGTGAAGGCCTGTTGCCAGCGACTGCGAGCGAACCAGGCTGGCAGCTGTCGCTAAAGGCCAGCCCGCCACCACTCCGCAGCCGCTAATGCGTCGGCAGCCTTGAACGAAATCAGGCATGAGGCGCCAGTTGAACCGGCCTTTGCTCTTGCCCGCTTCACTTGCCCGCACTGCCAGCAACTGGCCAGCCAGGTCTGGCTGAACGTCTATGCGCAGCCGCTAAGCAATCCAGCCGGTGTTCCGCTGCGAATCGCCGGCGCGGATCTGGACAGGCTCAGCCAGAATCCGCAGTTCCCGCCGGATGTTCGCGAGCAAAAACTGGCCTACTGGAACCGGGTCAACAGCGGCGCTGTGTTTCTGGATCGATGGGCAGCAGTGCAAACCGAGCTGTTCGTGGCAGGCATGGAACTCAGCGTGTGCCAGAAATGCAGGGGAACAGCCGTCTGGGCCGGGAGCAAGATGGTCTATCCTTGAAATGGCGGATTGTTCCGGGGCAAGTCATCTGAAAACGCACACAGCAAATTGGCAGGGCTTCAGGCATTGAGCATATCGCCGCCATGGCCCGGTCCGCTGCGCGCCTGGTATGCGGTTGCCGTACTGTTTTTCGCCTTCATTTTTTCCTTTGTCGACCGGATCGTGATCGCCTTGCTGGTAGAGCCCATCAAGGTGGATCTGGGCATCAGCGATTTTGGCATCGGTCTCTTACAGGGCTTTGCCTTCGCGTTGTTTTATGCGCTGCTTGGCATCCCGATCAGTCGTCTGTCAGATCGAATCAATCGGCGCGGCATCATCGCCACGGGCATCGTGGTCTGGAGCCTGATGACGGCTGCCTGCGGACTCGCGCGCAGCTTTTTCAGCCTGTTTCTCGCACGAGTCGGCGTGGGTGTCGGCGAAGCCACGTTGTCACCGGCCGCCTATTCCATGATCTCGGACTACTTTCCGCGGGAAAAGCTCGGCCGCGCAATCGGTGTTTACCAGTCCGGTGCACTGCTGGGCGCAGGTATCGCCTTTCTGGTTGGCGGTGCGGCGATACATCTGCTCGCTGCCTGGGACGGTCGCGTGCTGCCGGTGCTGGGTGTGGTGCGTATGTGGCAGCTGGCGTTTTTTGCCGTTGGCCTGCCAGGGCTGCTGGTCGCCCTGCTGATGCTGACGGTGCAGGAGCCCGTGCGGCGGGGCAAGACCAGCGGCACCGGAGCAGGTATCCCGTTTCGCGAAGTGCTGGCTTATATGAAAAGGCATCGTGGCCTCTTCCTTGCGCACTTCACAGGTTTCTCGCTGCTGGTCGTGCCGATCACCAGCGTTCTCGCCTGGGCGCCCACCTATCTGAGCCGCGTGCTGGGTTTTGGCCGCGCAGACTCCGGTTTTGCACTCGGACTGATGTTGCTCATCCTGTCGCCTGCCGCGGTTTTTTTCGGCGGATGGCTGATTGACCTTCTGCAGAAGCGCGGCTACCCCGATGCGGCATTCCGGGTCAGTATCGGTGCCGCCCTGGCGCTGATCCCGCTTGGCCTGTTCGCGACAACCGGCAGCGATCCGGCACTTGCCTTGTGGCTGATTGGCCCACTGATCTTCTGCGGCTGCATCTCGCAGGCTGCAGCGCCGATCGTGATTCAGGTGATGGTGCCAAACGAGATGCGCGCACAGATATCTGCCGTGTGGATGCTGTGCATGAACCTGATTTCCACGATCATGGGGCCGACCCTGGTCGGCTTCATCACGGTCTATGTGCTGGCGGACGACATGGCCGTCGGCCAGTCGATCGCGATCGTCAACATACTCAGTGCGCCGCTGGCAGCCCTCATCCTGTGGGCCGGGCTGAAGCGCTTCAGGCTCAGCCAGGCTTGACTGAGTCGCCGAGAGTGGCGCGAAGTTCTTCCATCATCTGGCGTGTGGTCTTCACCGGCCGGCCGGCCGCTGCTTGGAAATCCGAGTGCACGTTGAAGGCGCCGTTGCGGACGCACTGAAAGCAACCGGTGAGCATGCGGGCAACATCTTTGCCACGCACCGCGATCTTTTCGTCCTGCATCAGCAGCGCGATGTTGTCCTCGTCACTGAGCGTCTCGTAGCGCACCTTGAGGCCCAGCACCTCGTTCGCAAGCTGAACCAGCGCCGCCTGGCTCTGGTTCAGCCCGACAAGATTAAAGCTCTGTCCGTTGTGGCGATCACTCTGCGCGAGCCTGGCGATCGCAAAGGCCAGTTCGTCGATCGTGATGTACCCGCACTCGCCCTCCCCGCCAACATTGCGATACACGCCGGATTCATTGGCGTGAATGAGATGGCGTATATCCATCTCCAGGTACAGGCCGTTGCGCGCAACCACCCACTGCAGGCCCGATGACTTCAGGTCTGCTTCGGTCTGGCGATTAACCTGCTGCGTGCCCCAGAACCAGGTGTCCTGTTCCAGGCCGTTGCCGATGACGCTGGTGAACAGGATCTTGCGGACACCGGCTTGCCGGGCTGCGTTGATCACATTCCGGTGCAGAAGTACGCGATCCCAGTCACCGACCGGCGCCGAGATCATGACCAGCGTATCGATACCAGCGAGCGCTGCGGCCATGCTTTCGACCGAGTTGTAGTCACCAGAACGCTTCGCGATCCCGGCTACCTGCACTTTTTCGGGGCTGCGGGCGATGGCAATGACATTGTCTGCCACCGTTTCAACAAGCAGCGCCCGGAGTACAGCGTGGCCTAGACGACCTGATGACGCGGATACAGCTATTTTCATTTGTTCCTGCTCTCCGAAAAGAGGTGCCGACTCAGGCGCCCAGCGATTCCGCGATGTCCTTGAACGATACTGAGGTGTTGCGCAAGGCTGCCGTATCTGGCCGCGCGCCACTGGCGATGAGTTTCTTGGACAGCATGAACTCGCGCGGGCTGTTGACCGCATAGACGGCCGACAGACGGCCATCATTCAGATAGAAAGCTGCGAAAGACCGCGACTCCGGATCGCCGCGCACCACCGCCGGCTGATCGGGCAAGGAATAGCCGACAAACTGCAGCTTGAGATCGTACTGGTCGGACCAGAACCAGGGGATCTGTGCATAGGCTTCGAGCTTGCCCAGAATCGTGCTGGCCGCAGTCTTGGCCTGTTCCTGCGCATTGTGCACAGACTCGAGTCGCAGCCGTTTGCCGAGCAGGGGATTCGGATGGTTGGTGCAGTCGCCGATCGCGAGAATATCCGCGTCACTGGTGCGGCAGTACTCGTCCACCACGATGCCGTTATCGCAGGCCAGGCCCGCAGCCTCGGCGACTTCAACATTGGGCAAAATGCCGATGCCGACGATCACCAGGTCGGCGGGGATCTTGCTGCCATCGCTAAGCGTCACCGTCTGCACGCGCAAGGCGCCATCGAAGGACTGGATACCGGTATTGCAGCGGATATCTACACCGGCCTGCTGATGCACCCGGGCGAAGAAATCAGAAATCAGCGGCGCACCACCGCGCGCCATCACGCGCTCGGCGAGCTCCACCACCGTCACATCCAGACCGCGTGTCACGGCCACCGCCGCGACTTCGAGACCGATATAGCCAGCACCGACAATCACCAGCTTTGCACCGGGCCGGAAGTCGTCGCGGATGCGATCCACATGTTCGATGTTGCGCAGGTAGTGCACGCCGGCCAGTTCTGCGCCGGGCAGCGACGCCTTGCGCACGCGGCTGCCGGTGGCGATCACCAGTTTGCTCCAGGGCACCGATACCCCGGTGCTGAGCGTGGCCGTACGAGCGCTACGGTCGATCGCATTTACCCGCGTCGACAGCCGCACATCGACTTCATGGTCGGCGTAGAACTTTTCCTGGCGAACCAGCAGTCGCGGTACATCGAGCTCGCCGGCAAGAAATTTCTTGGACAGCGGCGGTCGCTGATAAGGGAGATAGGGCTCCTCACCGACCAGAATCAGCTTGCCGCCATAACCACCCTGGCGTAGTGAAACGATAGTCTGGCCAGCGGCGTGTCCCGCGCCAGCGATCAGGATGGTGTCAGTCATGTATTCTCACTCCCAGGCGGCGGGCCACGATCTGTGGTCGGCCATTCATCAGCTTGTCTCGCGCCGCCGGATTATACTGTCGCGTGTCTCGCGTCACGGTGCGGGCGTTTTTTAGCATCTTTTTCCAGCAGGCGGTCGCAATGATTGGTGCCATTCGTATTCATTCTTTTGGTGGACCCGAGCTCATGCAGTGGGAACCGGTTGAGTTGAGCCCGCCGGGAGCCGGCGAGATCACGATTGGCCAGACCGCCATCGGGCTTAACTTCATCGACACCTATCACCGCTCGGGACTCTACCCGCTGACACTGCCCGCTGTCCTTGGCACCGAAGCTGCCGGTGTGGTGGAGGCCATCGGCCCGGGAGTCAATGGCTTCAAAATCGGTGACGCTGTCGGCTATACCGGTTTGCCACCTGGTGCCTACGCCGAGAAACGTAACTGGCCGGCCGAGCGCACGCTCAAGCTGCCAGCTGGTATCAGCGCCGAGGTTGCCGCGTCATGCATGCTCAAGGGCCTGACCGCCTGGTACCTGCTGCGTCGGAGCTACCGGCTGCAGGCTGGCGATCCCGTACTCCTGTATGCCGCTGCCGGTGGTACCGGCACGATCGTCGGCCAGTGGGCAAAATCGCTGGGCGCGAAAGTCATCGGCGTGGTCAGTTCACCGGCAAAAGCTGAACTGGCGCGCGCCAATGGCTGCGCCGAAACGGTACTCAGCAGTGAGCCGGACTTCGTCGCCAGGGTTAAGGCCCTGTCCGGCGGTGGCGTTGCGGTGGCCTACGACTCGATCGGCAAAGACACCTTCATGCAGTCGCTCGACTGCCTGCGCAAGCACGGCACCATGGTGAGCTTCGGCAATGCTTCAGGCCCCGTCGAGCCCTTCTCACCGATGGAACTCGCAAAGCGCGGCTCGCTGCATCTCACCCGCCCCTCGCTGTTCGATTTCATCGCGAACAAGGCCGATCTCGACGCTGGTGCTGCCGAACTGTTCGGCGTGATCAGCAGCGGCGCGGTGCGTATCGAAATTGGTCAACGCTACGCGCTGAAGGATGTCGCGCAGGCCCACCGCGATCTGGAAAGCCGCAAGACAACTGGCGCGACTGTGCTGCTTCCCTGAAAGGTGCCGGATTTATTTGTCCGAGCTTTGAGGAAGTACGGAAAAACAAATCCGGCACACTTTTAGCGTTTACTTTTTAGCGATCCAGCTTACTGATCTTTGAACCGTCCAGCGAGACGCCGGCCATCAGGCCTTTCCGGCCAACCATGAACACCGGCTTTCCAGCCACTGCTGGCGCGAAACTGCTTCAGCGCGTTGGAGTCGAGTAAAACCATGATGATGATGTCGCGCTTCGCGCCGCCAGCCTGGTCTGGTTCATGTGACTCTGCTTTAACAACGGAAAGATAAAGTCGACACCTATTTAGAGAAAGCATCTCCTAACGCATCGTGACGAGTTCTTCGGCAGCGGTTGGGTGTATTGCGACAGTGTCGTCAAAATCACGCTTGGTGGCACCCATGCGAATCGCGACAGCAAAGCCCTGCAGCATTTCATCGGCGCCCGGGCCCATGATGTGGCAGCCGACCACCTTTTCCTCAGCCCCTGCAGTCACCAGCTTCATGCGCATCTTTGGTTTGAGCGTGGTCATACCGTGCCACAACGGGACGAAGGTTGAACTGTATACCTTGATCTCATCGCCAAACCTTTCGCGGGCCTCGCGCTCGCTGAGCCCGCAGGTGCCGATCGGCGGATGGCTGAAGATCACGGTGGGAATATTGTTGTAGTCCAGGCAACGGTCTTGCATGCCGCCAAACACGCGATCAGAAAGCCGCCGGCCGGCAGCGACCGCAACTGGCGTCAGCGCAGCACGACCGGTCACATCGCCAAGTGCATAGATATGCGGCACGCTAGTGACCTGCCAGGCGTCGGTAGTGATGAAGCCTGACTTGTCGGTCCCCACACCAGCCGCTTCGAGGCGGAGATCTGTCGTCGCGGGCACGCGACCAACCACCCAGAACAGCGCGTCGAAAGGCCCGTGGCGGCGGCCATCTGCCGTCGAGAGCTGCAGCCCATCGGCTGATCGCTGCAAGCCAGCCGGCACCGCATTGCCAACGAAGTTGATGCCGTCGGCAGACAAAGCCTCGAGCACACCTTCCTGCAAGGACTCGTCCAGATGCCGCAGCACGCGACCATAGCGGGCCAGCAGCGTGACCTCCGAACCGAGTGCGCGCAGCGCACCGGCAAGCTCCACGGCGATATAGCCGGCGCCGACCAGCGCGACCCGCTGCGGGCGCTGCTCCATGGCAAAGAAATCATCCGAGACCAGCCCGAGCTCGCTGCCCGGCAAATCGGGAACCTGCGGACGACCGCCGGTGGCAATAATGATGTGTGGTGCTGACAGCGTCCGTCCAGCTACTGCAACAGTATGCGGATCGCTGAACTGCGCGTGGCCCACGACATGCGCAATGTTCTTCCGCGCCAGGTTAGCGGCATAGATGCCATTCAGACGCTGGATGTAGGCATCGCGTTTCATCTTGAAGCCAGCCCAGTCCTGACCTTTGACGGTCACATCGAAGCCATAGTCGCGCGCGTCGTGCATAAGGTGCGCGAGGCTTGCCGCGTTGTAGACCAGCTTCTTGGGCACGCAACCCACATTGACGCAGGTTCCACCGAGCGCGGCTGACTCGATGACGGCAACCCGGGCACCGTATTCGGCGGCCCGCTGCGCAGCCGCGAGGCCACCGCTGCCACCACCAATCGTGATGAGATCGAAAGTTTCCACCATGCCAATCGCCCTGCTAGCCGGGAAAGGAGCCTCCAGTCTAGCAAGCGGACAGAATCGGGTGATTCACGGCTTGGGGATCAGCGGGCGTTTCCGTTAGGATTCCTGACCGCAATTTTGCGCACTCACCCCCCAGGTTAAGCCTTGAACAACAATCCCCTGCTTCAGGAAACCGGCCTGCCGGCTTTCGCGCATATCCTGGCCGAGCACGTCGAGCCCGCCGTGCTTGAAACCATCGAGGCGAGCCAGGCTGAACTCGAGAAACTGATCGAAGCGGCCAGCCAGTCCGATCCCGATTTTGAAGCGGTGGTCCTGCCACTCGAAGCGCTCGGCGACCGGCTGCACCGCGTCTGGTCACCGGTACGACACCTGCAGTCGGTGGCCAACGCGCCCGAGCTGCGCGCCGCCTATGACGCCTGTCTGCCGGCGCTGTCCCGCTATGCCACTGAGCTCGGCCACAACCAGCGGCTCTATCGGCTATATCAGCGGCTCAGTGAGAGCAAGGCTGCGCAAAGGGATGGTGTCCGTGAAGGCGGCGCCCGCCTGCTGGAACTTGCGATCCGCGATTTCACACTGGCCGGCGTACACCTGCCGGAAGACCAGAAAGCGCGCTTCAAGGTCATCATGGAAGAGCTGGCGCAGACTGAAGCCGCCTTCGAACACAACGTGCTCGACTCTGCCGCCGCGTGGTCCCTGCATATCAGCGATGCAGAGCGGGTCAAGGGCATACCCGAGCATGTACTGGAGCCGGCGGCCGCGTTGGCCCAGGAGCCTGCCAAGGCCGGCTGGATCCTGCAGCTCGACCAGCCCACCTATGTGGATGTGGTCACGCATGCGGATGATCGCGAGCTGCGCCAGCAGGTCTACCGGGCGTGGGTCACGCGCGCCTCGGATAAGGCGGACTATTCACCCGACAACGACAACAGCGCAGTCATGGAACGTATCCTCGCCTTGCGCCACGAGTCCGCGCAGATCGTTGGTTACGCTGATTTTGCCGACTATTCACTGGCCACCAAGATGGCGAAGTCGGCCGATGAAGTGCGGACCTTTCTGCTCGACCTGGTGGCCCATTCACGGGCGGCAGCAAAGCGCGAGCTGGCCGAGCTTGAAACCTTTGCCGGATTCAGCCTGGAGCCCTGGGACATCGCCTACTACTCTGAAAAGCTGCGCCACCAGAAGTACGCGATCTCGGATGAAGAACTGCGGCCCTTCTTCCCGCTGCCGCGAGTCATGTCCGGCTTGTTCAGCGTGCTCGAGAAGCTTTATGGCCTGCGCATCTCGCGCGTCGATGGCATAGAGACCTGGGACCAGAACGCCGCCTACTACCAGCTGACTGGCAAGGACGATCAGCCGGTCGGTGGTTTCTACGTGGATTTTTTTGCTCGCTCCAACAAGCGCGCCGGTGCCTGGATGGACCAGTGCCTTAACCGCGGCCGCGAGCACGGGCAACTGCAGGTACCCGTCGCACACCTGGTCTGTAACTACGCACGCCCGTCCGGAGACCGGCCGTCGCTGCTGACGCACGACGACGTCGTGACCCTGTTTCACGAGATGGGCCATGTGCTCCATCACCTGCTGACGCGCATCGACTACCCAAGCGTGGCGGGCATCAACGGTGTGCCCTGGGATGCCGTCGAACTGCCCAGCCAGTTCATGGAGACCTTTGCCTGGGAACCGGAGGTGGTTGCGCTCTGCTCGGCCCATTACCAGACCGGCGAGCCGCTTCCGGCGTCGGTTCTCAAGAGCTTGCGCGAATCGAAGAATTTCCAGGCCGGCCTGGACCTGGTGCGCCAGATCGAGTTTGCGCTCTTTGATATGCGTATCCATACCGGCCCTGAGCCAGCTGATGGTGCGCGTATCGCAGAAATCCTGCGCGAAGTGCGTGCTGAGGTTGCGGCCATTCGACACCCGGAATGGAACCGTTTTGCCCATGCCTTCACACATATCTTTGGCGGCGGCTATGCGGCCGGCTATTACAGCTACAAGTGGGCCGAAGTACTTGCGGCCGATGCCTTTGCGGCCTTCGAGGAAGGTGGGCTGTTTAATACCGATCTGGCACGGCGCTTCCGGGAAAACATACTCGAGGTTGGCGGCTCACGAGACATCGCCGAGGCCTTCATCGCTTTTCGCGGGCGGCCAGCCCATGTGGACGCACTGCTGAAGCAAACCGGAATCACCGCGTGAAGCTTGCCACCTGGAACGTCAACTCGATCCGGCAACGCCTGCCGCACGTTCTGGACTGGCTGGGCACGAATGAGCCCGATGTGCTGGCCTTGCAGGAGCTCAAGACGGAGGCAGACAAGTTCCCGCTCGCCGAAATCGAGGCCAGCGGCTATCGCTGCATACTCAGCGGGCAGAAGGCCTACAACGGTGTCGCGCTGATCTCGCGCGATGAGCCTGCTGATGTCATCGTCGACATTCCCGACTTCGCCGACGAACAGCGCCGCGTGATTGCCGCCAGCTATGGCGATACGCGGATCATCAATGTCTATGTACCCAACGGCCAGAGCATCGACTCCGACAAGTACCGCTACAAGCTGGACTGGCTGGATGCACTGCACGGCTACCTGGACAGCGAACTGAAGAAGTACAAAAAGCTCGCCATCGTCGGCGATTTCAATATCGCGCCCGACGATCGCGATGTGCATGACCCGGAACTGTGGCGAGACCAGGTCCTGTGCAGCAAACCGGAACGCGAACGCCTCAAAGCGCTGCTGGATCTGGGCCTGGTAGATACCTTCCGACTTTCAGAGCAGGCCGAAAAATCCTTTTCGTGGTGGGACTACCGGCAAATGGGCTTCAGGCTGAACCGCGGTCTCCGCATCGACCTGATTCTCGCTTCCACTGCGCTTGCGGCAGACTGCTCAGCCACCATCATCGACAAGCTGCCCCGCAATCTCGAAAAGCCCTCCGATCACGCGCCGGTGCTGGCCGTTTTTGGCGGCGATGCCGCCACCGTCTGATTCGGGACCGGCGAAGCAGGCATTCGAAGCTCTACCGGTCCGGCCGCTATTGTTTGCGTACGGGTCAGCATGTAAGTTGGCGCACCATGGGGTCGGCTTATATGTCTGGACGTCTTCGGGACTCGGTAATTGCACTGCTAGCAGTCTGCCTGTGTGCAACTTCGGCACTGGCACAGGAAGCTGCAGCGACCGAGGCTGCAACCGCGGATACAGCGGCAACACCCATCGCCGCGGTACCGGTCGCGGATCCGCGCATTGCCCGGATTGACGCGCTCATCGCAGGTACCCTGGACGTCACCGTTTCCCCGCAATCGCTGTTTGAAATACCCCTCACCAACGAAGCTGCGCTCCAGGTGGAAACACTGCGAATTCGCACGCTGCTGGCCGCAATTGATCCTGCCACGGATGCGCTCAGCACCGATATAGAAACACTGGATCCGGCGCTGTGGCGCGGTCGCGTAGACCTGGACCGCGCGCGCCTCGCCTTCTACTCGCTGGACAAGACCGTGCGTGATGCGCTGCTGGAGAAACATGCAAAGCGCCAGGACGCTGCGCAGCCAGGAGAAACGGAGGCGGAGCGCCAGGCGCGTGAGGCGGAGGTTGAGCGGCAGCGCAGCCTCGAAGCGGCACGTACTGCGCGCACCGAGGCTGAGCGGCTGGTCAAAGAGGAACTGGCACGTCTCATCGCCATTGAAGCGCGTGTCGCCACAGTCCTTGGCAGCTTCAGCAAGGAGCATGCGGATCTGGCCACGCGTACCGACGCGCTGCTCGGCTGGCACCGGCGCGTGCGCGAGGCAAAGGCGGCAGGCGATATAGAAGTCGATGTGACCTATGAAGCGGTCCGCAAGACACTGCGCGTTTCGCGCGACGAGCTCTCGGCCGCGCTTGATGACCTCGGCAGCGCCAGATCGGACGTTCCGGACATTGGACCGGATGCACTTGCCGACATTTCGCTGGATATCCCCGCAGATGATGCGCGCTCTCGCCGCATCGGGGTACAGAAGGCCATCACCGAGGCGCGTCGAGCCGAGCAGGCTATCCGTGACGAACGCGCAGCAGTACTGCTGGACGAAATCACGGCACTGAACACCGAGCGCCTCGGCCTGTTGTCCTTCCTGTCAGCGAACAAGCGCGACGCGGTCACGGGCTTTACGCCGGCCGGCTGGGAGCAGGCGAAACTTGAGGTTTACCAGCTTTCGCTGATCCTTCGCTATCACCGGCAGACAGGTACCGCATGGCTGGCGAGTTTCCGCACCAATGGACCTTCCGGCGTATCCATCTGGAATACGGCAATAGTGGCGGTCCCCGGGCTGCTGCTCGTCACCCTGTTTGTCTGGGGGAGGCACCGGTCCGGCCACCTTATCGCACTGGCCGATGCCCGCTTTGACGCGGCAGACCGTGCGGAGCGACGCGTATTCCCGAGCCTGCAGCTGCGGCTGGTGCGATTTCTGGGCAAGATCCACCGACAGCTGGAGTGGGCGCTGTTCTATCTGGCAACCCTGTGGCTGCTGCCGGCTGCCGTGCAGAATTTGCTTGAAGTGCAGCTGCTGGTATCGATCATCGGCTGGGCAATCGGTGCGGCGCTGGCGGTGAATGTCATCAATGCCATCGTCGCCGGTACCACGACCAATCTGGTCAATGTAAACGGCGGGAGCAGCAAGATCCGTTTGCGTTCGCTGCGCCTGGTGGCACGAACTGTAGTGATCTTCGTACTGATTCTGGTCCTGAGCAGCAGACTTGTCGGACAGGGCACCATCTACAGCTGGGCGTTTTCTACCTGCTGGTTTGCAGCTCTCCCGGTCTTCCTGGTGCTGGTGCGCTGGTGGCGGTCAATCATCTTCAAGCGCATCGATCTGGTGCGCAGGAAGACAAAGGTACAGGTCTGGGTGCTGTCGAATCGCGAAGGCTGGAAAAGCTTCCTCGCGGCGATGATCGGTGCCGTGCAGCTGTTCAGCGCCGGCGCCATCAAGAATATGCGGCTGTGGCTGTCGGACTTCGATCTGGCACGCCGCGCTCACGCCTGGTTGTTCCGGCGCGAGCTGGAGCGTTTCGGCGATACGCATGATCCGCTGGCTGTTAAGCCGTTGCAGGCCGAGGTGATGAAGGTCCTGCATCCGGCACGGGAATGCGCACACTGGCTTGCATGCCCGAATGATGAACTGCTGGAACACATCACCAGCACTGCCAGTCAGCGCAAGGGCGGCATGATCGCCCTGATCGCCCCGCGCGGCATGGGAAAGTCATCGCTGGTTCAGACACTGCATGCACAGGTTGATGGCTCGATCAGCATCAGATGCGGCCCGGGCACTTCAGTGGAGTCGGTGCGCCGGGCCGTCCAGACGCATGAACAGGATGCGACGAAGGCCGATGCGGCCGACGACAAAGCGACACCGCTGATACTGCTTGATGAA
The DNA here is from genome assembly GCA_049290495.1 of Gammaproteobacteria bacterium. GTDB lineage: Bacteria > Pseudomonadota > Gammaproteobacteria > Steroidobacterales > SHZI01. Next base: position 17,391 of record JBATNV010000105.1, read on the forward strand.
GCACATGCACTGGCCAAGCCGATCATCGGCGGCCTTGCGCTGTTCGATGAAGTGATTGCCATTGCGCGTGGGAACTGCACTGAGACCACCTGGGTGTTCACCATCGATGCGGCGGTCTGGCCATTTCTGAAGCGCGCCCGTGACGCGCGGCCACTCTTCGACGAACTGCACCACCTTGAACCGTGGGACGAAGCGCAGATCGGCGCGCTGCTGACACAACGCACGACTGAGGCCGGCATTGCGCCGGACTATACCGGGCTGCTCGACAAGCTGCCGGCGGGCGCCGACGAAATCGACCGGATGGATGCACTGAAGGCCAAAGAGAACGGTTATATGCGCATGCTCTGGGACTACGTCTCGGGCAACCCGGGCCTTGCACTGGAAGCCTGGCGCTCGACACTGGCGGAGGACGGGCAGGGTGTGGTGCATGTGCGGGCGCTGCAGGAGCCTGACCCCGCGATGCTGGACGCGCTGCCTGATTCGTCGCTGTTCATCCTGCGTGCGATCCTGTACCTGACTCCCGCGACAGTTGAAGACGTCGCACAGGTCACTCGCCTCAGCCACGAACAGGTACTCAATGCATTTCGCTTTGGAGAGTCCCAGAGAATCTACGGCAAGCAGGGCGACCGCGTCTACATTCGCTGGTCCTGGTTGCGGGCAGTCACCCGGTTACTGGAACGTCGCCACTTGCTGGTGAACCCATGAGCAGACGAATTACGGTCCGGGCTTCGCGGCTGCGCCGCATCTTTGGCGCCGTGCTGTTGATATTGACGCTGCCGGCATATGCCCAGGACGCTCCGGATCTCGGTCGCATTGCTGAACTGGTCCGCTGGGGCGGAGTCTTTGCATCCATCCCCGTGTTGATCGGCGCACTGTTCCTTATCCGGCTGATTGAAAACATCGGCGACCGGCTCAGCAAGCAATTCTCGAACCGCAGGCCGACCATCCAGAAAATCCAGACGACCGCCCGTTTTTTCATCTATATCGCCACCCTCATCGTAACAATGGGGCTGAGTGTCCGGCTGGACTCGACCGCGCTCACTGTCATCGGCGGTGCGCTCGCCTTCTCCATCGGCTTTGCGCTGCGTGACGTGGTCGCCGCGTTTATCGCCGGCATCACGATCATGTTTGACCGGCCCTTCCAGGTCGGCGACCGGGTTTCCTACGGCGGCGAATACGGTGACATCATCAAGATCGGCCTGCGCAGCGTGCGCATGAACACGCTCGACCACAACATCATCACCATCCCGAACAACAATGTATTCACCGGTGTCACCTCGAGCGGAAACTATGGTGAGCTCGAGATGCAGGTGCCGATGGACTTTTATATCGGTGTAGACCAGGACGCAAAGCTTGCCGCCGAAGTAATCCGCGAAGCCTGTCTGACCAGTCCCTATATTTATCTCGACAAGCCGGTCCCGGTACTGGTCAAGCAGGAGATCCTGCAGGACTACGTGGCCATCAACCTCAAGGCGCGGCCTTACGTGTTCGACTGCAAGTACGAGAAGCCCTTTGAGACCGATGTGCACTTCCGCGTGCTTGAGGCATTCCGCGAGCGCGGCATCGGCTCGCCGGCGGTGCTGCATCGCTCGATCGGTCGTGCTCCGACTCCCTAAGGAATAGGGGGATGCGTAATGCGGCGCGCTAAGCCCGCCAGTACGCCTGGGAATCCGTTGCCCCGCAGCGACCGGTAGCCTGCGACGCCGCGCTGACGCGCCGCATAGCGCCGTCGAGCAACTCGAAGATCTCTGGACCGGGCACGAGTTCTGCCGCAGTCCGGGCGGCCTCAGAGCGCAGCGTCGACGAGGGCGTCTCGGCGTAGCGACGTTTGTACTCGACGGCAAAGTGGCCGAACTCATAAAAGCCCCACGCCGTGGCGATGGCCGCGACCGTATCCGTACCCGGCTGTGCGGCCATGAGCGCATCGCGGACACTCTGGAAGCGCAACTCCCGCAGCATCGCTTTCGGCGAAGTACCGCGATAGCGGCGGAAGCCCTCTAGCAGGGTGCGCTGGCTGACGCCACCGATGGCGGCCAGACTCTCGATCGTAAGCGGCTCCGCACAATGATGCGCCCGGATATGATCCTCTACGGTTCTAACGTAGGTGGGCTCCGTTCCGCGGCGCGATGCAGCGCCTGACGCGCCCGGCTGGTCATTCGGGGCCGACCTGTCCGCCCGGTAATCATTGCTCTCATCAACGATGCTGCCGCGCGCCAGATCCTGCTCGAGTCGGTCCGTGCGGACGATGCGTTCGAAGACGCACGCCATCTCGTCACAGAGGAACCGGGCATGCCCGAGGCTGGTGCTTTCGAAGTAGCCGCGATCGCGACGGGCGATGTTAAGCGTGCCCACCAATCGGCCGTCCGCCATGAGCGGCGCCGCAATCGAGTAGCGCAGTCCCCATCGCGACATCAGCCCGTGCAGCGGATGTGCCATCCAGTCCTGCGGGCAAAGAACCTCGTTGGTGTGAATGAAGCTCCGATTCCGCAGCACATGCAAGAAGCAGGGATCGGCCATGCGCAGCTGCTCGTACTCGGTCAGGAATCCGCGGTTGGCACTCACAGCGTAAATCGCCCTGGCATGCAGCCGGTCGTCAAGCAGGTACAGGCCGAATGCGTCGGCATCGACGAGCGTTGGCACTAACGACAGGAATGACTGCATCAGCGAGTCGATCGAGTCGCTGCGATGGATGCGCGAGATGCCGACTGCCAACATACTGTCACGGTCGGCATCCATGATCCGCGCCCCCCCGGGTTCCATTCTTGGAGACCAGTGTAATCCCGGCCCCAGCGCCATGGCTACGCGCCGGCCAGCCGCGATACTAGCCGTCAGCGTCATCCGGTTTCCCGCTCAGGTAGGCGGGCCGCTTCCAGATGTTACGGTCCTGCAGGCGTTTTGTTGCAGCACGATAGATTTCGTCGGTCGCCGCGTGTCGGAGCGGCGGCCGATCGAGGCAGAGGTTCTTCTCAAATACAGGCTGGTCGTAGATCAACCGGTACTGTTCGGTGCGCAGGTCTCGCAGCCAGTTGCCCCACAGCGAGCGCGCCCGGTACTGGCGCAGCGCCTCTATGTCTATGATGGCTCCGGCGTACGAGGCAGCGCCACCAGCCCGGTGATTGGAGATCACCCGCCCCTGATAGTCGACGATCATCGAGTTGCCGCCAAAGGTGTCAATCGGCGACTGGGTTTTCGGCGACGGATAGTAGGCTGCGGGATTGGGCGCCACCACGTACATGGTGTTGTCGAGCGCCCGCGCCCGATTCTGAACCTCCCACAGCCCGTTCGCTACATAGGGCTCCGGGTAGCTAGGGCGATACATGATCTCTGCCCCGTTCATTGCGAGCCCCCGGGCCGTCTCCGGATAGCTGCCTTCCATGCAGACCAGGCAGCCGATGCGCCCTATCTCGGTCTCCGTTACCGGGAAGAAAGCGTCCAGGCCGTCGCCATAAAGTTCAATCCACCGATCCCAGACATCGTGGGGGACTGTCGAGTGCTCGCGCACGAAGACCTGCAGCTTGTAGTGTCGGTGGATGACCTTGCCTTGTGGATCGATCACGAATGCACAGTTAAAGAACCGCTCCGGGAATTCGGGGTGCTTCACCTTGGCCTGCGCGATTATGAAGGTGTCGAGGTCGCGGGCGAGGTCGCCGAGAAATTTCGTCTCAGGACCCGGAATTTCGATGGCCATGCGGGTTACGTAGTCCACGTGGTCCCAGTCGAAGATCTCGTCAGTGAAGCCCTGCAGTGCGCCCTCCGGGATCGTGATCAGCCGCACCGGAAGCTCGATGCTAGCGAGCCATACGGCCGCCCGGGCCAGTTCCGCAATGTGGTCAAGATTGGCCTGGATATCGGCCCGCTGATACGCACCGCGCATCACCGGCTGCAGGGCGAGCGCCATATACTGTTTCAGCATCGCGGCATCGGTCTTCATGCTTGTCTCTCCATGGCTCATTTACCAAACCGGTATGTAAGGCTCATACCCCACTCAGCCGGGCGGCCGAGATTGGCGGAGCCGCGCCCTTGGGTCAGGCCGTTCGCGAAGCCCGAGACAATGTAGCGCTCGTCCGTGATGTTCTTGCCGAACACGCTGAGTTCCCAGTCCGCCTCACGGCTCACGTAGGTCACGAACAGGTCGATGAGACTGTAAGCGTCCTGGTGTAGCGCCTGGAAGTTCAGCGCGTCCTTTTCCACGTCGCCCACATACCCCCAGTTCACGCGCGTGATCACCTGGCCGCGTGAGTCCACGTCGAGGGTATATTGCGCCGCCACGTTGCCGGTCCACTCCGGCGCGTTGACCAGCTTCGAGTCCAGACTGACGGTGCGCAGGTCTGTGACAAAGTTCTGGCCGGCCGCGAACTTGCTGTACTGCGCATTCATGTAGCCGAGCCCGGTCTCGATAAGCCAGCCGTCGGCTGGAATTGCGCTCAACTCGAATTCGAAGCCGTCTATGTCCGCGGCGGCCGCGTTGCGGGTCACCGGCGCGATGCCGTCGTTGACCTGTATCTGCAGGTCGTCGTAATCGGTATGGAAGGCGGAGGCGCCGAGGCGGACACGCCGGTCAAACAGTCTCCACTTCACTCCGGCCTCATATACGGTGGCCGTCTCCGGCTGGAACAAGGGCACCTCGGTCTTTGGCGGAAAGGCACGCTGCACGAAGCCACCGGACTTGTATCCCTCCGAATAAGAGACGTAGGTCATGAGGTCGTCGGACCACTTATAGGCGATGTTCACCATCGGCGTGGTTTCGTTGAACGTCGCCTTCGTAGTGCCCCGCGGCAGCAGCTCAAAGCCGGATGTCAGGCCCGGTACGAGGCTGACGATGTTGCCAGCCGCATCCGAAACTGGCAGACAACAGAAGCGGCCGTCCGGGTCCGGATACACCGGTGCGTTGACGAACGTCAGGAATCCCTCGTTGAGGTACTTCGGATCTACGACGGACTCCAGCTGCGCGCAGGTGACAACGGTGCCGTCGAACAGCGTCGCCGGCCCTTTCGGCATGCGATAGCAGTTTTCGGGAACGATGAATTTCTTGGTTTCGTCCGTGTAGCGCAGGCCGCCGGTGATCGCCAGCTTTTCTGTAACGTCGAAGGTCACTTGGGCAAAGCCGGCGGTGCTGGAGTCGTCGATCTTTGCCCCCGAAAGAACCCGCACCGATGTGAACTCCACGTCATCGAGGTTGAGACCGTCCTGGCTGAAGTAATACAGGCCAGCGAGCCAGTTCAGGCGCCCGTCCATGGCCTTGCCAGACAGCTGAAATTCCTGGGAAAACTGGTCCACGTCGAAGGTGTCGACAACCTCGCCGGTCACGACCGGCAGGGCGTCCAGGTCATATGCCGTCCGGGCCTCCATATTGCGGTAGCTGGTGATGGACTTAAGGATCGCCCAGTCGAAGTCATAGCTGAGCGTCATTGCGAGGCCCCAGAGGTCGGTATTGGTCGACAGGTCCAGGTTGCTGAGGTTCGCCGGGTCGTTAGCATTAACGCTGACGATATCGGCCTGGCTGACGGGCTGCTGACCGAACACCGGGTTCGCCACCACCCCGGGCATGCCGACGACCCCACCCTCCTGACCGAGAGGCGTCGTAGCCAGGATATTATGCAGATCGACAAAACTCGGCGCCGGCAGCGGAGCAGGCGGCGGCAGGTAGGTTGGGCTTCCGGGGTTCGCCAACGCCCCGATCAGGGCGAGACTTGCACCGTCGTAAGTGGAAACGAGGATATTCGGCACGCCGTTCTCGCGCTGCTTACTGTAGTCGTAGGCCAGATTGGCCTCGAACCGATCGTTTGGGGCAAAGCGCAGCGCGACTCGCGCGGCGTCCTGGTTGATGTCACCGAGATGGTCGGCATTGGCGGCATTGGGCGAATCGAGAAAGCCATCGCGGTTGAAACTCGCGGCGGACACTTTCGCAAAGAGAGTGTCGGAAAGCGGTAGGTTCAGAGTGCCGCGCAAATCGACCCGATCATAGCTGCCGCCGGTGACCTCGATATCCCCGTGCAATGTATTGTCGGGCAGTTTGCTGGTGACGCTGACCGCGCCGCCGATCGTATTACGGCCGAACAGCGTCCCCTGCGGCCCGCGCAGGACCTCGACACGGTCGATGTCGACCAGATTCAATACGCTGCCAAGGGACTGCGCGATGTACACCCCGTCGAGATAGATGCCCACGCCGGGTTCGGTCGTGATGGCGAAGTCGACCTGGCCGATGCCACGGATGTAGACCGCCGCCGCATTGTTCGAGCCTGAGAAGCCCGTGCTGTTGTCGAACATCATGTTCGGCGTGGCGTTGGCGATGCTGTCCAGCTGAGTAATGTGCTGGCGCTCGATGTTCTCTCCGGTGAAGGCGGTGACTGAGATCGGGGTGTCCTGCAGTGTCTCTTCGCGCATACGCGCCGTCACCACGATCTCCTCCAGCGCGGCAGCGGGGCGGGTGGCTTCCTGCGCGAACACCTTGCTCGGCGGACCTGCCGCAAGCAGAGCCAGCAGCAAAGCTGTGAGCACCGCAAGCGACGGGCCGCCGCCGGGATGCCGGTCATCGGTCGAATGTTCCATCTCACTCCCCCTCTTAGCACTGTCTTGTCGGTCGTGGACCTGAGGCGTAACGGCGATTCCAGCGGCGCGCTCGCCTTCGTTGCGAGCAGTAATCGCGTCACAACCTGCCAAGCGCATGTCGAAATGCCATGCTTCGCTTTCTCCCACGGGCCACTGGCGGCGGCAATGCGGAGAACACGGACACCGCTGCGGCTTTTGCATTGACGGTCTTGCTCCAACCTGCTAACGCGCCGACGCTGGGTCGGCCACGCAATGCAATGCGCTGCTCGCGTGGGCGGGCTGCGCTGGCCTGATGGCGACTTGCAGACGGAGTGCTGGCCGAGACACGCGCGCAGTTGAGATGCCGCGGTTGATCTCCGTCCACTATTGGCCAGGACTTTTCGTTTAAAGCTGGCCCGCCTGTTTGCTGTTGGTCAAGGCGTATGGCCTGCGGATCACTCAGCGTCCTCGCCACGTCCCTTGTCCGTTGGGGGACGGCTGCGGACATGGATATCGCTGTGGTCAATATGATTGCGAGTATCGTAGTCAGCGGAATCATCGTCGGAGCCGCTTGCTATGCGGCCACCAATCTGGAGGTTTGCTGATGTTGTCCAAAATCCTGCCACAGCATGTATTGCCACTACTGCTGGCGTTCGCTCTCACGGCTTGCAGCACGGGCGCTCAACAGGGGGCCGAACGCGGTGCCAAGACTGGCGCAGTCGGCGGCCTGGTCGCTGGCGCGGTCGCGAGCATCTTCTGGGGTGGGGACGCAGTGAACAACGCGTTGCGGTCAGCGGCGGTTGGCGCTTCGTCGGGCGCAGCAGTTGGCGCCATGCAGGGAGCGGAGAAGGCGAAGAGCCAGCAACCCGCGCCCGCTTCGGCACCAGCGCCCGCAAAGGCCGGATCGGTTTACGACCCTGCCATGAAAGCGAAAATCGGGGATCTCAATTTTGCTGCCAGCGAGGATCTCGCCCGTTGTCGCCACGTCAGTGCGATTTCGAAAGCGGAGCATGTTTTCAGGGTCGAAACCGATCCCAAGCGGCGCAACTACGCCTTGTTAATTGAAGCCATCGCCGCCGAGGAATCGAACAACACCAGTAAGGCCAACGAGGTCTATACCCAGTGGGGCAAGTTTGACCCTGCGCACGCGGATCGGGGCAAGGCGCGCAACGAAGCGCTGGACGGTGTGCTCAAGCTGCAGAAGGTGCGTCAGGAGGCCGGGCTACCGCCGCTGTGTACCTGAGCATATCGCGGCAATGAGCGAGGTTTCGCTGATTGCCGCTCATCAGGGTGCGTGCAAGAATCCCGCACTATGTCGATCCAGAACATACGCTCGCAGAGCATAGGTCGCGGTGAATCTGTAGTCGCCGATGTGCCTTCATCGGAGCCGTTCCCCCGGCGCAGCGAGTACGACGTCACCAACCTGGTGCGTGTCAGCTCTGTGGATGCCGTACGCGAAGCGGTTGAGGAACTTTTCAGCCTGGCCTGTCCCGGCGCCTCGTTCGACAGCCTGTGGATGGCCTTTCACGATTTTCGGCGCTTGTTCCGCGGTCAGTTTGATGGCTATGTCGGCTGCGACACCCTGTATCACGATCAGCAGCATTCTCTGGATGTGACCCTGGCGATGGCGCGGCTGCTGGCTGGCTATCAGCAGAGCTGTGCGGTCGACGATCGCCTGAGTGTGGAGCGCACCGTGATGGGGCTGGTCTGCGCGCTGTTCCATGATTCCGGATATATCCGGCGTACCGGTGAGCGCAATCGTAACGGGGCGGAGCTTACACACTGTCACATTGCGCGCGGTGCCGAGTTCCTGCGTGGTTATTTGCCACATATCGGGCTGGGAGCTTCAGTCGCCGCCGCCCGGCAGATCGTGCATTTTACGGGCTACGAAATCAGTTTTGATGATCTGGAACTCGATGACCCGCGCGACAGCACGATAGGTCATCTGCTGGGCACGGCAGACATGCTGGCGCAGATGGCGGATCGCTGCTATCTGGAGAAATGCCGCGATCGCCTTTATGGCGAATTTGTGTTGGCCGGTGTGGCCGTTGAATTGAAGGGCCCGCGCGAACGACTGGTGCGCTACGCCTCGGGTAACGACCTGTTACGCAAGACACTTGGGTTCTGGGAGGAGTCGGCGCGTGCCCGTCTCGAACACAGCTTCAATCGCGCCTATCGCTATATAGAGCCGCTGTACAACGGCAAGAACCCCTATATGACCGCCATCGAACACAACCTGGCCTACCTGCGCCGCTTGCTCGATGCCGATCGCCTCGATGCCTTGCGCCGCCGGCCGCCCGTGTTTACGGTGCTACCGAATCCGTTGGAGTCTGTGGGCGCGCTGGTCAGCCGGCATCTCGCGAATCTGAATGCGCCAGCCTCATCGCTGGCGCTGAATTAGCGGCCACGGCTCAGCGTAGCGCCGGCACCACGTGCTCGCCGATGATCTTGAGTGCGTCCATCGGATTGTCGTGGAGGCGCAGTCCGATTTCGGTCTGACCGGCCTTGCCGAAAGCCTTGAAGCGCTCGATTTCGCGGTCGAGGTCTTCGATGCCACCGGTTGAGGTCAGGGCTTCACAGAGACGGTTGCACATCTCTTCCGGGACACCCTGGATGTTGCCGGAACGGTCAAACCAGGCGGCGACGAACTTATCGAAGTTGCTGACCACCGCCTGCACTTCATCCGGCGTCAGCCAGAGCTTGATGAGATCGGCATCGAGCTTGCGCGCGCGCCACGCGAGTTCACGCCGCGACTCGCGATAGGCTTCCTTGCGGTCTTTCTTCACGTGCCAGGCCCAGAAGCTGTTCACACGGATCGGCACGGCACCCGGCTCACGCTTGCCAACACCGATACGGACATTGTCCATGGCGGACTCGATGAGTTCGGTCGGCGTGCAGCCGATAAACACGCCATCGGCCACGCGCGCTTCCATGCGCATCATCATGTGACGGTAGGCAGTGCCATAGACAAAGGGCGGCGGTGCCTTGAGCCAGTCGTAGGCGCAGGGATAGGTGACGTTGAAGACTTCGCCCTTGTAGCCGTCCTTGGCGAGCTTTTTCTGACCGGCGCCCATCACGATCTCGATTGCTTCGCGCACCGCCACGACGATCTTGTCGGGCTTCTGCAGAGCCATCGCATCCAGATTGCCCTCACCGGCACCGATCGCCGCCATCGCCCGGCCCCCCGACAGTTCGTTGAGACTCAGCAGCGAGTTGGCAATCTTCAGCGGATGCATCTCAAAGGGGCTGACGGCGAGCGCTCCCATGCGCAGCTTTTTCGTGCCCTGGGCCACCGGCACCAGACTGATAAAGGCATCCCAGTGGGCGAAGTAGTTGGAGGTCCAGATGGCGCGGATGCCATAGCGCTCGGCCGCTTGGGCGAGCTCGACGAGCTGTGCAGGGCCCAGATCGGGTTCAAGAATGATATCGACTTCCACGGGGCCTACTCCTGATGCGGCTCGGCTTGTTGTTTCTTCTGGTCAGTGACTCGACATTAATTCGACAGCAAGTCGCCAAAACATAGCGAACCCGGTGTTCTATAAGGGTTTTCGCGGAGCGGCCATTGTAGCTGCGCTAATCGTTTCCGGATACGGATACGGTTTCTGTTTCGGTGCGGTAGATACGCATGCCCCGGGCCTGGTAATTCGCCAGCGCTGAGGGGTGGTCGAGCGTACAAGTATGAACCCAGACCCGCTCGGGTCCGAGCTGCCACGCATGTTCCAGAGCCCTGCTCAGGACGGCGCCGCCCAGGCCCTTGCCGATGAATTCGCGCAGCAGTCCGAAATAGACGATCTCGATTCCGCCGTGCTGATCCTGGCGCAGTTCGAAGTATCCGACCGGCTCACCGGCCCAGTTGACGGCAAAGGTATACAGCCCGGGCGCCTCGGCATAGGCCTGCCATCGCGCCTCATCCCAGGCCCGTTTGTCCTGCCACGACCAGTCGGCACCGACCCGGCAGTACATGGATTGATTGAACTCCCAGCGCGGCGGCATCACAGGCTGGATCTGCAGGCGCGAGTCGTCGAGCTGCTTTGGACGCAGCTGCTCCGGCGAATACATCACGAGGTAGCTGACGGTGACGGTCACCGGAGTCCCGCTTCCTCGCCGGCCTGCGGGCAGCCCCAGCCGTCTGCGTCGCCACCATGCTGGCGGGCCAGCCCGGCGATCTGCTTTTCGAGGCTGTTCAGCAAGGCGTGGTCTGGCGGCATGTGCCGGGTGAGCACCAGCTGCCACTTGTCGGTTTTCTCATAGGGCGACACCTGTGCAGGCATCCCGAGCGCCACTGTCGCTGCTTCCGCAAAGGCCTCAGCCTGTGCCCTGGTCTCGAAGATCACGAAAAAATCGACATCCCGGGGCGCGGTCAGATCGTCGCCCTGTTCCTGCATGAGGCGCAGGAGTTCTCCATTGGTATCGGCCGCATCCACGCCGCAGAAACTACTCGACCGTCACCGATTTGGCGAGGTTGCGCGGCTGGTCGACGTCTGTACCGCGCAGGATAGCGACGTGATAGGCGAGCAGCTGCATCGGTATCGTGTAGACGGCGGGGGCCTGCAGATAGGTCACATGCCTCGGCATGTTGATGACGGTAACGCCATCGCTGGATTCGAAGCCCGAATCCGGGTCAGCAAATACGAACAGTTCGCCGCCACGGGCGCGCACTTCCATCAGATTGGACTTGAGCTTCTCCAGCAGATCATTGTTTGGCGCCACCGTGATGACCGGCATGTCTGCATCGACCAATGCCAGCGGGCCATGCTTGAGTTCGCCGGCCGGATAGGCCTCGGCGTGAATGTAGGAGATTTCCTTGAGCTTGAGGGCGCCTTCCATGGCGATCGGATGCAGGATGCCGCGGCCCAGAAAAAGCGCGTGTTGTTTGTTGGCAAAGCGCTCAGCGAGCTGCTTCATCACTGGATCCAGCGCCAGGGTTTGCTCGATCAGGCCGGGAATTTCGATCAGACGTGTCACCAGACCGCGCTCGCGCTCCGCATCGGCGGTGCGGTGTTTGGCAAGCGCGATCACGAGCATGGTCAGCGCGGTGATCTGGGTAGTGAAGGCTTTCGTAGAAGCCACACCGATCTCCGGGCCAGCACGCGTCAGCATCACCAGCCCCGATTCGCGGACCAGCGAACTTTCCGGGACATTGCAGATGGCGAGCGTCGACAGATAGCCGGAACCTTTGGCGAGGCGCAGGGCGGCGAGCGTGTCTGCAGTTTCACCGGACTGGGAAATGGTCACAAACAGCGTGTTCTTTGGCACGACCGGGCTGCGATAGCGGTATTCGCTGGCGATATCCACGTGGCAGGGCAGACGACAGACCTGCTCGATCAGATAGCGCGCCACCGATCCGGCATGAAAGCTGGTGCCGCAGGCAACGATATGTACGGCCTCGGCGCTGGCGAATACTTCGGCGGCCGCCGGGCCGAAAGCAGCTTCCAGCAGTTTGCCATTGGCGACCCGTTCCGCGAGCGTCTGCGCCACAGCGCGCGGCTGCTCGTGGATTTCCTTGAGCATGTAGTGTGGGTACTGGCCCTTCTCTGCCGCATCAGCCGAGAGCTCACTCAGTTTTTCCTCACGCTCGACGGGATGGCCATCCAGGTCAGTCACCTTGATGTCGGTCTTGCGGATCTCGGCCACATCGCCTTCCTCAAGGAAGATGAAGCGACGCGTGACGGGCAGCAGCGCAGAGACGTCCGACGCGACGTAATTTCCCTCATCGGTCAGTCCGACCACCACCGGACAGCCGCAGCGGGCCAGCACGAGCAGACCCGGATCGGCCTGGCTCATCACCACCAGTGCGTAGGCGCCATGGAGTTCGGCAACTGTGGCGCGCACAGCGGCGTACAGATCCGGTTTGCTCTTCAGATGGTAGTGGATGCGGTGCGCGATACATTCGGTATCGGTATCTGAAGTGAAGACGTAACCCTGCTGCTTGAGTTCCTCGCGCAGCTGCTCGTGATTCTCGATGATCCCGTTGTGGACGATCGCGAGGCCGTCGGAAATATGCGGATGCGCGTTTCTCTCGCTCGGTATGCCGTGCGTGGCCCAGCGGGTGTGCGCGATACCGATGTGTGAACTCAGCGGCTCGGCATCGAGCGCTAACTGGAGTTCGGCGACCTTGCCCTGGCGGCGCTGCCGTTTGAGCTGGCCATCACTCAGGACGGCGAGCCCTGCCGAGTCGTAGCCACGATATTCGAGCCGGCGCAGCCCCTCCATCAGGACAGGGACAACATTCCGCTCGGCGATTGCACCAACGATTCCACACATAGCTGAAATTATGACTTAGCGACCAGGGTTTAGCGCGTGAACATAGCGTGTTCGGGGTTACGGGGCTGTAACCTGCATCGCATTTAGGTGTGAGCGGCTTCAGCCGCGATTGAAGGCCGGCGGGATCGCGGCTGAAGCCGCTCCTGCGGGAAGGGGCGGCTAATGGGATTTTTTGGCGGGACGCTTCCAGTTCGGGAGAGTGGTCTGCCGGGCGCGCTCCAGGGTGAGCTGGCCCGCAGGGGCCGGCTTGGTGATGGTCGAGCCGGCACCGATCGTGGCGCCGGCGCCGATTTCGACTGGCGCGACCAGCTCGACGCCTGAGCCGATGAAGGCACCGTCCCGGATGATCGTCCGGTGCTTGTTGGCGCCATCGTAGTTGCAGGTGATCGTGCCGGCACCGATATTCACTTGGCTACCAATGGTCGCGTCGCCGATATAGCTCAGGTGGTTCACCTTGCTACCAGCACCAATCACGCTCTTTTTGATCTCCACGAAGTTGCCGAGCTTCGCGCCATCAGCCAGCTGCACTTCGGGGCGCACGCGCGCATAGGGGCCAATATCGCAACGCGCACCAATCGTGCCCTGCTCGATGACACAGTGCGAATGGATTACCGTACCGGCACCGATGGTCGCATCGCGTACGATGGTGAACGGCCCGACCCGGACACCGTCGCCCAGCACTACATCGCCTTCGATGATCACATCAGCATCGATGACGACATCGCGACCGCACTTCAAGGTCCCGCGGATATCGATTCTGTGCGGATCAGCCAGCGTCACGCCGGACAGCATCAGGTCTGTCGCAAGCCGGCGGCGAAGTATCGTCTCCGCTTCGGCGAGCTGTGCCTTGTCGTTGATGCCAAGCACTTCATCGGCTGAACCCGCCGTGACCGACACGACCGGCACCTCATCCTTGACGGCCAGTCCGACACAGTCGGTGAGGTAAAATTCCTTCTGGGCGTTGTTGGCGCGCAGTCGCCGGGTCCAGTCGGTCAGCAGTGCGGCCGGGCAGGCCAGGAGACCGGTATTGATCTCGTCAATCTCGCGTTGGGCCGGCGTGGCATCTTTCTCTTCGACAATCGAGCTGATCTTGCCACGCGCACCACGGATGATCCGGCCATAACCGGTCGGCACCGGCAGCCGCGCCGTCAATATGGCGAGCTGGCCTTTTGCCGCTTTGGCGACCAGCTTGCGCAGCGTTTCCGGCAGCACCAGCGGCACGTCTCCGTAGAGCACCAGCACCACATCGTTGGGCCGGATACCGGGCATGGCCTGGCGTACCGCGTGTCCGGTACCGCGTTGTTCAGCCTGGTGGATCCACTTCACTGACTGGCCTGCGAAGGCCTGTTTGACCTGGTCGCCGCCATGTCCGTGCACGACGCGCATTTCGCGCGCGCGCAGGGCACATGCTGAACCGAGCACATGCGCGAGCAGCGGTCGACCGGCGAGCGGATGCAATACCTTGGGAAGGTCAGAGCGCATGCGTTTGCCCTGGCCGGCCGCGAGAACGATAACGGTGAGATTTGCCATGCCCGGATTATAGGCAGGCTCGGCTTGTGTGCGAGCGGCTTTTGTAGGAGCGGCTTCAGCCGCGATCCCGGTTTACCTTGCAGGAAGAATCGCGGCTGAAGCC
>JBATNV010000106.1:0-39233 GCA_049290495.1 Gammaproteobacteria bacterium
GCCCTTATCCGCCTCCCGCAGAAATCCGATGATCTGCTCTTCCGTAAACCGCTTCTTCACGTCCAACCTCCTGATCCCGGGGTTAGACTCTAATGCCTCGTGCTACTCAAATCAGGGGTGACGTCGGAACCAGGCAAGGCGCTTTTTATTGGTTTGTTTTCAATTGGCAAATCAAAACCGCTCACTCTTAAACAGTATTGGCAGGTTCCAGCGTATATTGAGATGAAGGCCCTCGGCATGCAGGGCTTCACTGAAGAGAACGGCAGACACTCCATCCTCTGGTTCGACCTCGCACTCACTGAGTTATTTGCCTCCTGGACAGGAAAGCTAATCGTAGGTTGGCCGCCACCCGAGCGGTCGTGGTGGCGGCGGGCGCACCGAAACGATATGCCGGTACTTTCGATTCTCGAAGAAAGCCTGCTTGATGCCGCCATGCCCGAATGGGATGGCATCAAATTATCGTGGGAAGAACTCAGGGTTCTCCCCTCACGCTGGAAGTCGGCCCTTTCTCAGTGGCGTGGCATTTACTACATATTCGACAATTCTGACGGAAAGGGCTATGTCGGATCCACATATGGCGAAGCCAATCTCTACGGTCGGTGGTTAAACTACGCGGGGAGTGGGCATGGTGGAAACAAGCTACTCAAGCGACGCGATCCACGCCATTTCCATTTCAGTATTTTGCAAAGAGTGTCGCCCGATATGAATGCAAGTGACCTCATCCGGCTCGAAAGCTCCTGGAAAGAAAGACTCCACACGCGACAACCGTTTGGATTAAATGACAACTAAGAGGGCTCGGACTGCACCATATCCACGAGAACCGCAACGGAACCCCTGATCACATGCTCTGGACAGCCCCCTCCGAAAAAGACACTGCCGCCGCAACGCTGGAAAAGCGTCTCTGGGATTCCGCTGACCAGTTCCGTGCGAACTCAGGCCTCAAGGCACAGGAATACTCAGGCCCGATCCTTGGTCTGATCTTTCTGCGCTTTGCTGAAGTCCGCTTCACCATGCTGCACGCGAAGCTGGAGAAGGCCGGGGCATCGGGTCGACGCGGCAGTCGGGTGGATGAACCTGCGGCCTATCACGCCGAGGGCATCCTTTATCTACCCGCCGAGGCACGCTTTGCCTGGCTGCTGAACCGCCCGGAAGCCGAAGATATCGGCGCGAAGATCAACGCGGCGATGCGCGACATCGAGAAGTACAACGCGCAGCTCGCAGGCGTGCTGCCGAAAACCTACAACCTGTTCACCAGCACCCTGCTCAAGGAACTGTTGAAGAAAGTTTCGGAGATTCCCGCCACTGCAGACTACGACGCCTTCGGCCGAATCTACGAGTATTTCCTCGGCGAGTTCGCACGCACCGAGGGTCAGAGAGGCGGCGAGTTCTATACGCCGGGCAGCATCGTCCGCTTGTTAACCGAGGTCATCGAGCCCTACCACGGGCGCATTCTCGACCCGGCCTGCGGATCGGGCGGCATGTTCGTGTCCAGCGCGCGCTTCGTGGCCGAGCATAAAAAGAACCCCGCTGCCGAACTCGCCATCTGCGGCGTGGAAAAGACGGACGAGACCGGACGCCTCTGCCGCCTGAACCTCGCAGTGCATGGACTCGAAGGCGACATCCGTCACGGCGGCAACGTCAACAGCTACTACGACGACCCGCACACCGCCACCGGCCAGTTCGACTTCGTGCTCGCCAATCCGCCCTTCAACGTGAACGCTGTAGACAAGGAGCGCCTGAAAGACGCCGTGGGCCCGGGCCGCCGCTTCCCCTTCGGCCTGCCGAACACCGACAACGCCAACTACCTGTGGATCCAGCTCTTCTACTCATCGCTGAACAAGACAGGCCGCGCCGGCTTCGTGATGGCCAACTCGGCATCCGATGCGCGCAGCTCCGAACAGGAACTCCGCAAACAGCTCATCGAAGCGCGCGGCGTAGACGTGATGGTCGCCGTCGGCCCGAACATGTTCTACACCGTCACGCTCCCCTGCACGCTCTGGTTCCTCGACAGGGGCAAAGCCAAAACACCGCGCGCCGACACCGTGCTGTTCATCGATGCCCGACACATCTACCGGCAGATCGACCGCGCACATCGCGACTGGACAACGGCGCAGACCGGCTTTATCGCCAACCTTGTGCGCCTTTATCGCGGCGAGTCACCCGACTTCACCCTCGGCGGCGACGAAGCCGAAACGAAGCTCAACGAGATCTTCGGAAAAAAGCCGAAATACGCCGATATCCCCGGTTTGTGCAAAGCCGCCACGATCCAGGACATCGAAGCGCAGGGCTGGTCGCTCAACCCCGGACGCTACGTCGGCGTCGCACCCGGCGAAGCGGTGAGCGACGAGGACTTCAGGGAGCAGTTTGAAACGCTGAACGAGGAACTCGAAGCCTTAAACGCCCGGGCTCGCGAACTGGAAGGGATCATTGCCGGGAATGTGGCGGAGATTTTGCAGGCGTGAGGGAGAAAAAAACAAATGGCAGACTCGGAGATGTATGCCGCGTAATTCCTGGTTACGCCTTCAAGAGTAGTGATTGGTGCGATAAGGGAATTCCTGTCGTCAAGATCAAAAACATCAAAGGCGACACCAGCGTCGACCTTTCCTACCTGGATTGCGTCCCAGAGTCAGTGCTGACACCAAAGCTCCAGAAGTTCGTTCTGGTTGACGGAGACATTCTGGTCGCGATGACTGGTGCGACCGCAGGAAAAGTCGGAAAGGTTCGCACGTGCATGGCCCTCCTTCTGAATCAACGCGTCGCTAAAATTCAGCCGGTAGAAGCGGACCACGACTTCATCTGGTCTGTCGTAAGTAGCCATGAATATCAAGAGACGTTTTTCCATCTCGCTGACGGCGCAGCACAACCGAACATGAGCGGTAGGCAAATTGAAAGCGTTAATATCCCGCTCCCCCCACTACCGGTACAACGACGGATTGCAGGCATCCTGTCGGCCTACGACGATCTGATAGAGAACAGTCAGCGACGCATCCGGATTCTGGAGGCGATGGCCCGCGCCCTCTACCGCGAGTGGTTCGTCCACTTCCGTTTCCCCGGCCACGAAAAGCTCTCGCGCATCGCCTCCCCTCTCGGCGACATTCCTGAAGGCTGGGAGGTAAGGAAGCTCGGCGAGATTGCAGACATCACGATGGGTCTTTCACCCAAGGGCAACACCTACAATGAAGTAGGCGACGGAACACCGCTGATCAATGGCCCGGTAGAGTTCGGGGATCGATTCACGAAACAGGTGAAGTGGACAACCGCACCAACCAAAACTTGCAGGAATGGTGACCTCATCGTCTGCGTTAGAGGTTCGACAACAGGAAAATACGTGAAGAGCGATGGTGTGTATTGTCTTGGTCGTGGCGTCTGCGGACTCAGCAGCAGCTTTCAGTGCTTCATTGATCTACTCTTCGAAAACGAACTACCCACCCTTCTCAGCCAAACTAGCGGTTCAACTTTCCCTAGCTGGACGGGCCCACAACTGAAGAACCATCCGGTGCTATTCCCGCCGCAAGAACTGCTCACACACTTCGAGATCCTAGTAAAGCCGATGGCCGAGCAGGTGCTATCCCTCGAACGCCAAATACAAAACCTCCACCGCACCCGCAACCTGCTCCTACCCCGCCTGCTTTCCGGTCAGACCAACATCGAGGCAGCCTGACTAAGGGATCCGTGCCGCAGGCATTCGCTATTCGCGAATAGCGAATGAGCGGCAGGGCCAAAGGCGGCAACTGCCCAAGTGGCTGCTGGAGAACCAATCGGTTGACAACCCTATGATTATTTAATACTTTCGTATTTCGCGAAACACGAAAGGTCGTCCTGCGGCATGTCTAGGCTCCCCAATCGCCAACCGGTACTCAAGCCTCAGGACTTCTATGTCCTGCTGTCGCTGCTGGCTTGTCACGACGAGGGTACGACCTATCCCGAACTGGCCGCATTCTCCGGGCTGTCGATGTCCGAGGTACACGGCGCGCTGAAGCGGGCCGAGGCCGCACGTCTGTTGTTTTTCGATGAGAAGCGGCCGCGCATTCTCGTGCCGGCGTTCAGGGAGTTTCTGTTCCACGGCGCCAAATATGCGTTTCCAGCCACACGCGGCAGCATGGTCGCGGGTGTACCCACCGCGTATGCGGCACCGCCACTGAACGCACACATCGCGCCATCGGCGGACCCGGCGCCGGTATGGCCTGCCATTGAGGGCAAGGTGCGCGGCATGGCCCTGATTCCGCTCTATCCGTCGGCACCTGCGGCTGCGCTGCGCAACCCGGCGCTATACGAGAACCTCGCCTTGTTCGATGCGCTCCGTGCCGGCAATGCACGGGAGCGCAAGCTGGCGCGAGAGCTGTTCGAGGCGCGGCTGTGATTGCGGGCGACCCCAATATACAAAGCGTCGAGCTGGTGGCTGCTGCGCTGGGCGAGCTGTGCGACGGGCTGATACTGGTCGGAGGTTGTGCCGCCAGCCTGTTGGTCGACGCACCGTCAGCGCCGCCGCCGCGCGTCACCTATGATGTTGACCTGATCGCGGTTGTGACTGCACTGCGCGACTACCACGCGCTGGAGCGCAAATTTGCACAGCGTGGATTCAAGCGTGACACGTCGCCTGATGCACCGATATGTCGCTGGACAATTGGCGGCATTGCGGTGGACCTGATGCCTACCGACGAGAGCGTGCTCGGTTTCTCGAACCGCTGGTATACGGAAGCGGCCGCATCAGCGACACGGTTGAGCTTACCGAGCGGTAGGGCTATCAACCTGATCTCGGCACCGGCCTTCCTTGCTACCAAGTTCGAGGCATTTCTATCGCGCGGCAAGGCCGACCTGCTGATCAGCCACGACTTTGAGGACATCATCAACATCGTCGAGGGGCACTTGTCTATCGTTGCGGAAATCGACGCCAGCGAGAAAGGCCTGCGGGCTTATCTCGCGGCGCAATTCGTCGATGTCATTGCCGCGCCGGACTTCATGAACGTACTGCCGGGGCTAGTCGCCAACGATGAGCTGCATTCGCAGCGGGTGGCGGCAGTGATGAAAAGAATTGCGGCGATCACAGCTCTGGCGGCAAGCGCAACACCATGAGCCCTCACGCCTGGACCGAAGACCAGCTCGTCGAACAGCCCGCCATCGGGCTGTTTGCAGAGCTCGGCTGGACTACGGTGTCGGCGCTGGATGAAACCTTCGGCACCGACGGCACCCTGGCGCGCGAGACGAAGGGCGATGTGGTGCTGGTCGCCCGGCTGCGGGCAGCACTGGAGCGCCTGAATCCCGCCCTGCCTGCCGAGGCCATCGCGTCTGCGATCGACGAACTGGGCCGCGACCGCTCGGCGATGAGCTCGGAAGCGGCCAATCGCGAGACCTATCAGCTGCTGAAAGAAGGCATCGCCGTGTCGGTGCCGGATCGCGAGCACGGCGGGCAGAAGACCGAGCGCCTGCGCGTGGTGGACTGGCAGCAGCCGGAGAACAACGACTTTCTGCTGGTCAGCCAGTTCAGTGTCACGGGCGCGCTCTATACCTGTCGGCCCGATCTGGTGGGTTTCGTGAACGGGCTGCCGTGGGTGGTGATCGAACTGAAAAAGCCCGGCGTGCCGGCACGCGCCGCCTTCGACGACAACATCACGCACTACAAGCAGCAGATCCCGGCGCTGTTCTGGTTTAACGCGCTGCTGATCGCTTCCAACGGCACGGACAGCCGTGTGGGTTCGCTCACCGCCGACTGGGGACGCTGGGTGGAATGGAAGCGCATAGCACGCGAGGACGAGCCACGCCGCGTGTCGCTGGAAGTGATGTTGCGCGGCACCTGCGAGCACAGCCGGCTGCTCGACCTGGTGGAGAACTTCACGCTGTTTTCCGAACACAAGTCAGGGCTGGTGAAGATCATCGCGCAGAACCACCAGTACCTCGGCGTGAACAACGCCATTGCCTCGCTGCTCGAAGCCCGCGAGTCAGGTCACGGTCGCGGCGGCGTGTTCTGGCAGACCCAAGGCAGCGGCAAGAGCTTCTCGATGGTGTTCTTTGCGCAAAAGGTGCTGCGCAAGCTGGCCGGCAACTGGACCTTCGTGATCGTCACCGACCGCGTGGAGCTGGACACGCAGATCGCCGGCACCTTCAAGACCACCGGTGCGGTGAGCGAGGCTGAAGGCGACGAGTGCCACGCCAACAGTGGCGCACACCTGCGCGAACTCCTGCGCGGCAACCATCGCTATGTGTTCACGCTGGTGCACAAGTTCCAGACGCCGGAGTTGCTGTGCGACCGCACCGACGTGATCGTGCTGACCGACGAGGCGCATCGCAGTCAGTACGACACGCTGGCGCTCAACATGCGCGCCGCCCTGCCCCGCGCGCTGTTCCTGGCCTTTACCGGCACGCCGCTGATTGCCGGCGAGGAACGCACCCGCGAGGTGTTCGGTGACTATGTGTCGATCTACGACTTCCAGCAGTCGGTTGAAGACGGCGCCACGGTGCCGCTGTTCTATGAGAACCGCACGCCGGAATTGCAGCTCACCAACGCGGATCTCAATGACGACATCTATCGCCTGATCGAGGCTGCCGAGCTCGACCCTGAACAGGAGACCCGGCTGGAGCGCGAACTCGCCCGCCAGTACCACCTCATCACCCGCGATGAGCGGCTGGACACCGTGGCGCAGGACATCGTGCGGCATTTTCTCGGCCGGGGCTTTGTGGGCAAGGCGATGGTGGTGTCCATCGACAAGGCCACTGCGCTGCGGATGTACAACAAGGTGCGGCACGGCTTCGAAGTGGAAACGGCGCGGGTGCAGAAGGAGCTGGGCGAGCTTAACTATCTGCCTCGCGGCGAGATGACGCCCGAACAAGCGCAGCGCGATCTGCGTATCGCCGGGCTGAAGCAACGGCTTGAGGTGCTGACGACGACCGACATGGCGCTGATCGTTTCGCCGGGACAGAACGAGATCGCACAGATGCGGGCGCTCGGCCTCGACATCGAGCCGCACCGCAAGCGCATGAACGATTCACTGCCCGGGCTGGACGAGAAGTTCAAGGACACCGACGACCCGCTGCGCCTGGTGTTTGTCTGTGCCATGTGGCTAACCGGCTTCGATGCGCCGAGCTGCTCGACCGTGTATCTCGACAAGCCGATGCGCAACCACACGCTGATGCAGACCATCGCCCGTGCCAACCGCGTGTTTCCCGGCAAGCACAGCGGCGTGATCGTCGATTACGCCAATGTCTTCGCCTCGCTGGAAAAGGCACTGGCCATCTACGGCGCCGGCAAGGATGGCAAGAGCCCGGTCAAGGACAAGCAGCAACTGGTCGCAGAGCTGCGCCAGGCGGTGGTGGATGCCTCGTCGTTTTGTGCGGCACATGGCGTGATGCTCAGCGCGATCGAGGCGCTGGCGGCCGGCAGCCTGGGTCGCCTGCAGGCCATCGAAGACGCGATGAATGAGCTGATTTCGCCCGATTCACTACGCCGGGATTTCTACAGCCATGAGCGGCTGGTGAGCACCCTGTACAGGGCGGTGAAGCCCGACCCTGCTGCGTTGGAATTTGCCAGCCGGGTCGCTTGCCTGACGACGCTCGCCGAGGCGATCCGCATCCGGCTCAACCCGAACCCGCCAGACATCTCACAAGTAATGGGCGGCATCAACAGCCTGCTCGATGAGTCGATCACCGGACACGCAATCCGGGAACAGGGGCCGCCTGCGCTGGATCTGTCAAAGATCAACTTCGAGGCACTGGCCCAGCGCTTCAAAACGTCCAGCCACCGAAACACCGAGATCGAAGTCCTCAAGGCCGCCATCCGTGCCCAGCTGGAGAAGATGATCCGCCTGAATAGCACCCGCGCCGACTTCGCCGAGAAGTTTGAGGCACTGATCGACAGCTACAACGCCGGCAGCCGCAACATCGAAGACCTGTTCAATGAACTGGTTAAGCTCAGCAACAGCCTGAACGACGAACAGCAGCGGCATGTGCGCGAGAACATGAGCGAAGAAGAACTGGTGATCTTCGACATCCTCACCCGCCCAGCGCCCGAACTGAGCGGCGAAGAACGCGCCGAGGTCAAGAAGGTCGCCCGCGAACTGCTGAATCGCCTGAAAGCTTTGCTGGTGCTGAACTGGCGGCAGAAATCCACCGCGCGTTCACAACTGAAGCTGACCATCGAAGACACGCTCGATACCGGACTGCCGCGCGCCTATACGCCCGAGCTGTACCAACACAAGTGCGCGGCCGTCTTCGAGCATGTGTACGAGAGTTATCCGGAGCGGGATGCGGGGATTTACGCCTGATTGGTGCCAGATTTCTTTTTTCACGAATGCCCTTGTAGATTCGGCTCGCAACCACAGGGAGCGCTGCATGAACCGCACACAAGACCAACACGGATCAGCAAAGGCGAAATATGCTGTTCGTCGGCGACGGCAGTGGCGCTCCTGGTGTTCATGGCGTTACCGGGCGACGCCAGCAATATGCGGCCAGTGACCCGGCGACCTCTGGAGGCCAGTCAGTCAGAAATTTTCAAGTTCATTAATTCCGAGAAGAATTGAGTCATAGAAGGTTGTTATGTCGACCCTTTGGACGTCATGCTAGCTCACGCAACAGAAGTAGTTAAACATCACGGAAATGTCACAGCAATCGGCAACCTCAAAGGATGCGGCGCTGCGGGCCATAGGTCGCACCGTCGTAAACTTCCAGCGGCTTGAGCACAATCTAAAGCTCGCGGCTCGGCTTGGACCTGTTCAGGGGACCATTCCAAAGATTCAAAGGGACATTGGGAGACGATTTGAGCGTGCAGAGACGCTGACGCTTGGGCAGGCAATTCAGGCGTGGCTACGTTTCTGTGCGGACGAGATAGTATCGACAACCTATACACCGGACTTATTCGACATTTCTGTCCAGACGACGTTCTCGATGGGTGAAGACACCGAGTCTCGCAGAAAGAATGCAGCTGCCCTCGACTCTCTATTGGAAACACGCAATGCCTTGATTCACGGCCGCCTTGCCCACTTTGCCTGGGATTCAGCCGTTGAATGTGACCAACTGGTGGCGGAGCTTGACAAGGTCAATGACGCCATTGCGGCCCAAATTGATTACATCGGATCGCTATTAGCCACATTCAGCTCACTCTGCCAAGAGCATGCCCTAGCCATGGAAGCGGAACTCACGAAAGGTCTTGCTTCAATGCCGACGCCGGCACGGGATGCCTGACTCGTCGCTCAATCACAGCCGCGAACCATAAACTGCACGCTTCATGCGCTGGCGCACGGCTGTTTGCCTCGGCTTCGCATCGCTCTCAACTGCGGCCGACAACCTGCGCTGCCTCGCGCACTACAAAGCCGGAAACGCGCGGAATCATGTGAACGTGACAGCCGCAACTCCACTGAAACCAGCCCGCGTCAAAACCAGTGTACAGAGAGAGCCAATCACCAGATCAACGAATTGGAAAAACGCTACGCCGGCGGATCCAATTTGTCGCTTGGCGAACAAACGGCTCGACGGGAGGAACAGTACCGTATGATCGACTCACGCACGGCGTGCGAGCGGAAAGCGCGCTGATAGTCAACAATAAGTGGACGCCGGTCAGGTTCTGACACGCAGCACTTCCATTCAGGCGAAAGGAAATACATGTCGTTAACAGGGCTACTCGTCCCAAGCTATACGCACATGCTGAAAGCCCTCTCGGCCTGGCTCACGAAGGCACAGGCGCAAATGCCGAAGGCAGATTCTGAAGCACTGCTGACAGCGCGTCTCGCGCCAGACATGTATCCCCTATCGACTCAAATCCGGTTTGCCTGCGTGCAGGTTCAGGAAGCAGTATTCCGGCTTAGAGGCTAGGCTTTCCCTGAATCTCTTAAAGAACTTCTTGATGAAGGGCGGAATGCCGCTGAGCGACCGGGTTCGCTCGCGGATGCCCAGGCCCGGATTGATGAAGCTATCGCATTGCTGGACGGGCTCACCCCCGACGCGCTCGACGAATACGCCGGCAGGCTCATCGTGCACGAACTTCCGAACGGCATGATTTTCGACCTGACTGCGGAGCAATATGCCCGTGACTGGACACTGGCCCAGTTCTATTTCCACATCATGACTGCCTACGCGATATTGCGCAGCGAAGGGGTTGATCTCGGCAAAGCGGACTACGTACCGCACATGCTTACCTATCTTCGTTCTGAATCGGCCCCGGAAGGCTGACTTCCGATGTTCAGATTGCTGTACCTACTGCAGACAATCACGCTGGGCGCGGAAGTATTCCACGCCAGCGGAATCAGGGCTTCACGCAGAACCCTGGGGCACTCGAATTCGCCAGCCGGGTCGCTTGCCTGGCGACGCTCGCCGAAGCGATCCGCACCCGGCTCAACCCGAACTGGCCGGATATCTCGCAGGTGATGGGCGGCATGTGTACGAGAGCTATCCGCCAGCACGCGGGATGAAGTGGTCGCTCTTATATCATCTAGGGCGGTATGTAATAGAGATCGATGGTCTTGCCGATGCGCGTCACCGGCCGGTACGCGTCGAGCCAGGCGAAGCCGTCGCCGCCCTGCGTGAGCATGAGCCTCGCGAGCAGATCCACGGCGATCCAGCCGGTGGTCGGCAGATTCGGGGGCAGGTAGGTGAAGGGCGGCAGGTCTTCCCGAATCCAGTCCGACGTGCCGCGGAACGCGAAGCTGAAGGTCCGCACGTGGCGACGATTCAGTTCCTGTTCCAAACGCCGCATGTCCTGACCCCAGTCGAGGTCCGAGTCGATTAGCACCGCTTCCGGCCGGTGTGCCGCAAGCTCGTTGAAGTAGGGCAGGTAATCCGGGTAGGACATCCACAGGGTTGCCGACTGCCAGGTAATCAGGGCGGCGATGATTGTCCGCGCCGACAGGCGTTGACGCGCTTGCCACGCACGCATCGTGGCGTATGCCGCGCCGGCCGCCAGGAACGGATACAGCACCAGCACATGGCGCACGCCTATATTGATCCGGCTGTATGCGCAACAAAACAGGAGAATCGCGGTAAAGCAGGCGCCGGGCATCAGGAGGCGCCAGTCACGTCGCCGAATTCCGGCTTGTGCCAGCAGCGCCAGACCGGCCGCACCGAGCAGCAGCAGCGGCAGCGGGGTTTTTACCGCCAGCGCCACCGGGTAGAAATACCACCAGCCGGTCTTCCTGACCTCGCCGAGTAGAAACGACAGGTGGCCTTCGCGGTTGTGCTTGAGGAGTTCCCCGATGCCGGCCGGCAGCTTCTCTGCGGCCAGCGGTACGGGGATGTGCGGGGCAGATCCGTAGGTATGGTCGGGCAGGTATTCAAACCGGCCACCATAGGCCAGCGTCAGGGCAATCAGCACGCCGGAGATGACAAGGCCGGTAGCGCGGAAGTAGCGACTGATGGCGGCGGGCGGCGGGAATGTCGACGGGGTGCCGAGCACCAGCCGGGTCAAGAGCAGCGCAGTGGCGCACACGGCCAAAAAGGGAATGGCCGAGAGCTTGGTGCCAACTGCCAGTCCGCCACCGAGCCCCAACAGCAGGCTGGCACGCCATGTGGGCATTTCGATCCAGCGCACCAGCAGGTACAAGGTAAGGGTGCACATCGCCGCCGCAGGGACGTCTAGCGCCGCAACGCTCGCGTGACCGAGGACGACGGGAGTGGTGGTCAGGAAAAAGGTCGCGAGCAGCGCCGTGGTTTCGCCCAGGATGTGTCGCACCAGGGCCCAGGTCGCCGCCAGCAGGATGACCAGGAAAGGCAGCACGCCGAGCCGGGCGAGCGTCAGGATGCGGTCGTAATTGCCGCTCTTGTAGAGCAGGTCGCGGCCTTCCTGTTCGCCACTCGGCCCCACTTCCCCGAAAGTGCGAACCCCGGCGAGGTAAGGGCCGATAGCTATCGCGAGCCGCGCCAGTGGCGGATGCTGCAAGTCGTAGGTGTACTGGCCGCGATCCAGCAATTGCATGCCGGCCGCAAGGTGCTCGGGCTCGTCCCATGTGTGACCAAAAAACCGGTACGTGGAAACACTCAACGTGCAGCCGAGTGCGATCAGCGCGAGGGCCGCGTAACGCCGGATCATGCGCATCGGACCAGCACTTGTTAATCGACAAAGCGCGCAAATGCGCTGTCGAAACGCGAGCGGGCCGACTCGTCACAGCGCATGACGTCGTCGTCGCACGATTGAAAGAGCTTGCGCTGAAGCCTCGACAGGCTGTCAAGCCTGAAACCGAAGTTTTCGAGGGCTAGCGGCGTCAGCATCACGACGTCGAGTGGCTGGCCGCTACGGTGCGCGGCGGGGGCACAGGCAAAATTAATGCAACGGATATCGTAGGCGGTGAAGTACCAGGCCGCGTGATCGGGCAGATACCTCGCCGTGAAGTCCGGCTGATGGTCGCCAAAAGCGACCACACCGGCCTTGCGCCCGCGCCGGGCCAGCAAGTCCAGAAAACCGCCGTAGGCAAGGTCACTGGCCTCGAAGCGCGCCACATAGTCAGTCATCGGGTCCTGGTTGTCATGAGGGCCGTGCTGCCTGATGGTGAGCATCATGGCCACCACCGGCACCTGACTGTCGCCGATTTTCATCAGCATCGCGTCGTAGAGCGTGGCGTCGGAGAGGGTCCAGTCCCAGCCCGCACTGATTCCCAAGGCTTCAGGATCATAAAACTCATCTACGCCGATTGATTCATAGAAGCTCTTCGCGTTGATGAAGTTGCCGGGGACCGGGTAGAACACCATCGTTCGATATCCCAGCGACTTGAGCTGCGTGAACACCGAACGCTTGATACGTCCTTCGAGCTGGTGGAAGACGTACAGGCCGTCACTGCCGAATTCCTGCGGACGCATCTGGGTTGTTACGGAGAACTCGGTTTTCCACGTCGCGCCGGCGAAAGTGTTCACATGCAGTGGACCGGAGCCTGGCGCGCTCTTGGCGAATAGCGTGCGGGGTTCGTAGCCCGGGCGCACCAGCGCGGGCGGAAAAGTCGACTCCTGGAGGACGATGAAGATATCCGGCAGTGGGCCGGCTGGCGCACCCAGGGGGACATCGTCCGTGACCGGCGCCGCCTCGGCCGTTGCCAGCACATGCAGATTCGGCTCGGGTATCTGCGATGACATGACCAGCGTCCGAAGGCTGGGCGTGCCTAATACCATTTCCCAATTGACGAAGTTCCGGTCCCAATGCCGGGCGTCGATGATCGCGCTGCTGCAGACGACTGCGAGGGCCACCAGAGCCCACCGCTCGAAGCGCGAGAACGGGCCCTGGCCCGAGAACAGCTGTTTGATGTAAAGCAGGGCCGCACCTGCTGTGACCAACAGGGCGATGGCGACGCGCCAGTCGTTGTACGCAAGAATCAGGACGTTCTGTCGCAGAAAGTACCGGTCGTAGCTGACCAGCGGCACGCCTGTCAGGGTAAATTTCACGGCACTGCCGGCCAGCAGGATCAAGGCTGGAATCAGCGACAGAGCGAGCAGGACCAGCGGGTGTTTACCGCGCGCGCACCCCAGCGCGAAGAACGGGGCCATGAAGAGCGCCATGTACGGGTCGCTATACGCCAGGGCGTATAGCGCTGCCACCGCAACCACCGGGAGCGCGAGCGCTACCCGGATCAGCATGAATACCGCCAGATGAAGGCCGGCGGAATATTCAGGAATTCAATCCCGACCATCTTGCTGGTGGGGAAGATACCGGCGAAGGGGTTGTGCGGAAAATAAGTGTAGGTGACCAATGTCGAGACGGTGCCAGCCCGATAAGCGCGCGCGACGCCCTCGTGCAGGTGGTGGAACTCGGGATTGTTGACGCTGGGGATGCTGCTGACGATTAGCGTAGATTCCTTCAAGTCCGCCAGGAACGCGATGGCGCAGGTGGGGATGATAGTGCGGCCTGGAAATGCGCTCCGCAGATGGTCGAAGCGCTTGCCATCCCGTTCGATGCTCACGGTCCTGTCGGGAAGGACCCCGGTGACCGAACCGTAACCAGCGCCCAGTTCGACGATTGGCAGCGAGGAGCTGCCAATCGCCCTGTACATCGATTGTGCGAGCCACCTCGACGATTCGCAAATTGCGCCGACGGTCGCGTAGGAGGAAAGCGTACTTAGCAGGGCGGTGGCAGTCTTGCTGCGCGACCGCCGTAAGCCAGCTACTGCCCCTGGGTTTTTCATGGCGGAGCTGAAGTATAGGTGATCGGCGTTATCGAATGTCGGTGCGGGTGCCGCCGCCGACCAAGGCCGAGCTCGACGAGCTGCCGCAGAAGATCACCGCTCGCATCGGCCGGCACCTGCAACGCCTGGGCTGGCTGACCGCGGAACTGGCAACTTAGCTTGCGCAAACGGCGCACGGGCAGGCGTTGCGCCCACGCATACCCGATCGCATGCAACCCGCTACCATGGAGAGCCTCAACATGCATCAACCAGAACGCAGTACAGGCTCGGGTGCGTGCTGCCGGCAGGTACGCGTAGGTCACCTTCGGCGGCTTTTTCCGCGCTCGGCGCGGCGGCGGCAGGAGTGTCTGGACGACCTTCAGCCAGCGCTCAAACGAGCGGCGATTGAGTCGATGCACGGTGCAGTATCGCGTTCGAGTGACACCGCTTTTCAACCACGCCTGGAGGTGCACCGACCAGTACGCGCGGCGGGCTTTGCACTTGAACCAGCGGATTCGTCTGCACGGTTCCGACATCTCGCCACGACCTCCGCAACACGAGAAGGAGCTGCAAATTGCCGTCAAATTCAACAGCCGTGCACCCGTGCAACGACCGGACGCTTACGTAACAGCAGTAGTAGCCGTGGAAGAAGCGGCCTTCCTGGTGACCGTGCAGCGGATCATCCGTGGCATCCAGATCCAGCCAGATCTCCCGCGGTGGCTTAGCATGGGACTCGATGAACAGGTCCACCAGCAACCGGTCCAGGGCCTGAGGTCTTCATAGCCCAGCGCCAGTCCGTAAACCCGCTGCGCCACCAGGTACGAGCCTGCAGGAGCTGATGGAGTTGGGTGGCTGGGAGTCATTTGAGATGGTTTTGAGGCAGGCACGCCTCGCACCAGAACACCTGGCCGATGCTGCCAAGCGAATCGAAAGGGCATGGGGAGTGGTAGGTCAGAGCCCGACGATTTCCCTACGTTAAACAGATACGACCTACAGACGTTTGTAAGTCGTTGAAGTAATGGCGCGCCAGTAAATAATAAGACCCGCCTCATGCGGGTCTTATTATTTACCAGTGTCCGGCGACCCGGTTCCAACTCCCCAGTTCGACAACACTGCAGGGCAGTTAGGGACAGCCGCAGGCTGCCCCGCAGGGGTGAGCGGCCGTACCCGGCCGATATCGTGGCTGAGCGCCGCCCGGAAGGCATTTGCAGAGTTCCCCCATGAGGTCCAGGCGATCTGTCTCACAGCACTGACCGTGGCAGCCGAAGGCGGCAAAGCGGACATTGCCAAGCCCTTGATGGGTCTGGGTTCAGGGGTGCTCGAAATTGCACGACCTTGGCGGGGTGATGCTTACAGGGTGGTCTATGCGGTACAGCTTGATGTGGACGTATGAGTAATCCACGTCTCCAAGAAGAAGGCTACACGCGGCATCAAAACTCCACAGCACGAAATCAGCCTCATCAGGGATCGACTGGCAAGACTGAAGCAGGTATTGCGATGAAGAACGAACATATGGAGGTCACCCGCGGGAGCGGCAACGTCTACCGGGATTTCGGGCAGCCAAACGCTGACCTGCTGCAACTCAAATCCATCTTGGCGGCAGACATCATCAAGGCGCTGGACAGACAAGACTTGAGTGTTCGGGATGCCCATGCCCGGACAGGTATCGCCGCTGCTGACTTCTCCCGTATCCGCAATGCAGATCTTGGCCGCCCTACAGTAGACCGGCTCATGATGATCATGAACCGCCTCGGTCATCGCCTGGAGGTCGTTGTGAAGGTGCGTCGCCGGTCTGCTGGTGGAGCTTCAGCGTCCGTCGCAAGCATGTAAGTAATACCAGAAACACCACAGATACCGAGAACAGCCTGAACGACGAGCAGCAACAGCAGCGGCATGTGCGCGGCCGTCTCGAGCATGTGTACGAGAGCTATCCGGAGCAGGATGCAGGGGTTTACGCGTCGAATATTAACTATCCAGGAACTCGGCAACCCGGTAGCATCCGGGCGGTCGAATGATCTCTTGGATTGCCTTTAGCCCGATCACCTTTAGCGCGATCACAGAGTCTAAACCTCTATCTGGAAAGGACTGGCAAATGCGCCCTTGTTACCCTGGCTTGATTCTTGCTGCGAGCGTTTGCGTTATGTCGCAAAGTGCTGGTGCCGTGACGATGACAGGCGGCGTGGTCAGTGCAAACGCAGGATTAGGGGCCTGCCACGACAATCAAATAGTCCCTTTGGCGACTCCACAAAATTCCTTCACCTTAAGCGCCATCGCAACTTGCGCCGGCTATAGTGCATCTGGAACAGTCCGCGGTGATGCCGCGACGGTTTCGGTTGGAGCTTATGGAATTTCTACCGGTGGCACTTTTGGATACAGCCAGATGTCATCGCAGGTCTCCCTGATTGACCAGTGGATTTTGACCCCCTCGTCGGCATTGGTGACGCCTGCCACACTCACGCTTCCGGTATCGATCAATCTTGATGGAGTCATTTCAAGCGACGCAGTTTTTTCGTCAGGCTTCGGGCGTTTTATCGATTACAACCTTTCAATAGCGGACAACTACGCCCCTCTTGGTCCGTCAGCTTCGTTTAGCCAGTTTGGCAGTATTACGTCCACGGGTGCCTTTGGTCTTCATGCGAACGGCAACATTGTTGTCTATGTGCGGGGCGGTAGCGTGCCAACTGCTGTCAGTGTGGCCTTGTCGCTTTTCATTCCGGCCCTGAATAACGGCACAGTGGATTTCCTGAACACTGGCTCCATTGTTGCAACCCTTCCGGCAGGGTGGACCGCAACGACTGCGTCCGGTGTGCCGCTCGCCTTTCAAACAACAGCCGTGCCACTGCCCCAGAGCTTTGGGTTGATGTTGACCTGGATAATCGGTGCCGCAGCGCGCGTGACCTGGAAGGGGCGGCATCGTCGGCAACTAAGCGCGGGCCATTAAAAAGAATCGCGGTCAGACCATAACCACAAGCCGCCACCACAGGCGAACTACGCTCACCACGGCAGTAGCGTCCCGTCGTAGTTCCAGAATGAGCCGCTGTTTTCGACGGTCATCCCGTCGATGTTGCGCAGCAGGTCGCGTACCGCTTCGGACGGCGGCCGGAGCATGGACTTTGGCAAGCCCTTCACGAAGTCGGTGTCTACCAGTCCAGGATTGACCAGGCCGACTGACACACCTTTGGATTTCAACTGAAAGGCGAGATTCCTCATCTCCATATTCAGTGCGGCCTTGCTGGTGCGCATGAAGTACAGGCGCGCTGCCTTGACCATGCTGATGGAGCCTTCCGTGCTGGACACGGCGACAATGCGCTTGTCGTGACTGGCGATAATGCTGGGCAGAAACGCCTCGGACATCTTGAGCGGCGCAATCGTGTTTACTCTGAGGACGTCCATGAACACCTCATAATCGAGCTTGCCGAATGCTTGGCTCTGCATGCCGCCGCTGATGCCGGCATTGTTGATCAACACGTCTATCGGCGTCTCCGCGTACTTCGCGGCAAGCGCATCGATCGCTGCATTGTCGGTTACGTCCAGCTTCTCGATGATGACCTGCGGATTGGCGACCGCCAGCGCCTTGAGTTCGGCAGCATCTGCCGGATTGCGGGTGGTCGCAATGACCCGCGCACCGCGAGCCGCATACTGCCGGACGAATTCCAGACCGAGCCCCTTGTCGGAGCCAGTGACGAGCACTGTCGGAAGATACGAAGAGTCCGCCACAGCGCCCTGCTCCGCCGTGGGTGGCGACTCTGCTGCATATGCGGGGGTTGCCAGTGCCATCACCGCAATGGCCATGATCGCTGCGATGTCGCCACCCCTGCGCTTTAAACTGGTCATTCCATTTCCTTCCTGCTTGTACTGGTTGAACAGATCTGCTTCATCCTCGATTGTCACCGCGACCCGCAGGACTGGCGCTGTTCATACCCGCGTAAACCACGCGTTGGTTGAACCTGCACTTCCGTATTGACAGCATCGAGTTGAAGTAGAAAGCTGAAGCTCACCTGGTGTCCGATGCCGCGTCCGGTACGGCTGAGCACCAGGACTTTCGTAAATCGCCTTCGTTGTGGACATCTCTGTACTGAACGAGCGAGGAATACGCCCATGAATACTGAAACCATTGCGGCCGCCCCGCCGACGGGGCTCTGGGCGCAGATCTATCGTCCACCCTTCATCGGCATCATGGCCTTCGTGGCAACGCTGATGTTTATCCCGATCGGTCACGCGCTCATGGTGCTGACAGAACAAATTTTCGGTGCCGAATATCGCTACACGGCAGCGTTCGGCATGGGCGTCGTCGCCATCTATATGTTGTGGACCGGTGTCAGGCTCCGCAAGGAGGCCATCGGCACCTGGCTCGGATTCATCGCCGCCATCCTGATCTGGACGAGCTGGGTCGAGTTCGCCTTTATGTTCTATGGCCGGGTGTTGTACGGCGTTCCCGCGCAGATACAGGATGGCATGATCATCCGCAAGCCGGAGTACATGATGATGAGCGCCGCGGTGGGCATCATGGGTACCTCGTTCTTTTATTACTTCTTCAACAAGGACACCCGCTGCAACCTCTTTGTCTGGCTGCACCGGAAACTCGGCATGAACCTGGGCGAGCGCAGCTCAGGGCGGGACCGGAATTTCGCCGCAATCACATTCATGGAGACCGTGTTCATCATGTGGTTCGGTTACACCGCCCAGCTGGCCATGTTCGATCCGAGCATGCTCGGGCCCGATCACCCGATCACCTATGCGGCATTCTTCATCTGTCTCGTATGGGGGCTCTACCTGTTCATCAGGCTGATGAAATACCGGCGCGTGTCTTCAGCAGTCCGCTATGCAATCCCGATCACCCTGATTCTCTGGTCTGATGTCGAACTCATGTCGCGCTGGGGCATGCTCACAGAGGTGTGGCTGGAGCCAGGAAAGTTCATCGGACAAATGGTTGCGATCGTCGTCGGTTGCATCCTCGTGACAATCCTCACCATGCGCAGCCCGAAAAAGCGCTCCGAAGTCGAGAGTCTCGATGATTGAGTCGAGCGTGGCAAAGCTCACCAACCTGGCCACTGTCCTCGCGGCGACGCTGACGCTGCTGTCCGGTGTCGCGATGGCTGGCGCTGCCGCTGGTCCGGCAACCTTCGGCGCCGCCGACCCGGCGGTCATCAAGTGCCAGCTGATGGTCGAGATGCACGAAGCCAGCGTCACCGGCACGCAACGCCAGTTCTTCGGCTACGCGCAGGGCTACTTTGCAGGCCGCTCGGCGGCAGGACCGGCGACGAGCCAGCGACGGCTGGCATCGGCAGGCTTGGAACGGGCGAAGCAATTCTCTGCCCTTCTGCAGTACTGCGAAAAGAATCCCGAAGCTACGTTCGAGGATGCCATCGTCGCGCTGTGGAATTCGCTGCAGACGCCAGCACCCTGACGCCAACGGTGCCTAAATGGTGCCGGATTTATTTCCGGCATCCGGTAAAACGTCGCGCGTTCAGAGGTCGAGGGCCTTGCCGTCGTTACGACGGAATACGTGTTTCATCACGAAGTCCCGGGTAATTTCCTCACCACTGAGTACCATCGCGATCAGCTCGCCACCGAGCACTTGCGGCGAGATCACGACATCCGGTTGCGCCAGCTTGATCCGGCCAAAATGTGCGGAATCGTTGACCACCGCCACGGTGCGCGCGCTGCCGCCCAGCTCTTTGACGGCGAGGATGATGAAGGCGTTTTCAGAGTCATCGACAGTCATCGCGAGCACCGCCTCGGCGCGGTGTGCGCCGGCTTCTTTCAGGGCCTCGGTGCCGCTCGGATCACCGATAACGATATCAACTTCGCTGTTGGCTAAATCGATGTCGCCAGGATCCTTGCGCAACAGTCGGGTAACCGGATTACCGCGTCGGAGCAGTTCGCGGGCCGTGTTGATAGCCAGCGAGCCATTGCCGATGACGACGAAATGGTGTTCGCGTTTCATACGTAACCCCTTGCTGTTGACGATGCGCTGCAGGCTCTTGCTGACCATCGGTGCAATTACTGCAGTCAGCGACGTGGCGAACACGGCCACGCCGAGAATGACGATCGATATGGTGAACAGCTTCGCTTCCGGTGTCTGCGGCGTGATATCACCGTAACCGACGGTGCTCATGGTCACCAGCGAGTAGTACAGCGCAGTAATCAGATCGACAATCGGCGGATTGAAGTCGTGACCCAGGTAATAGGCGCCGAAAGTGGCATACATAATCAGCATGACCACAGAGGTGACGGCAAACAAGGTACTGGCAGCAACGCTGCTCCGATCGAACTGGCGCCAGGCGATGAACAGCGCCGCCACCATCAGCACGAAATACGCCACTAGCAGCTGGCCACCCGGATGTCTGCCCAGCACCAGGCTCGCCATCCCGGTCAGCGCGAGCAGCGACGCCATGGTCCAGGCCAGCCGCGAGCGCCACAACAGACCGATAGCCATGATCAGCATGCCGCCGCCGATCAACAGCGGCGGGAACTGGCCGGGCGCCAGATCGAAGCGGCCATGCGCGAGCATATCGAGGTAGTGTTCCCAACGGTTGCCGAAATTAAACTGCAGCAACAGCACGCCCCCACCGGCCAGCGCCAATGCCAGCGGTATGTGTGGGAACCAGTAATCGCCGCGTGTTAGGGCGTACCAACGACGCAGCATCGAACGGATTCTGGCAACGGGGCTAATATTCATCATGTGTGGTGAATTCTGGCACAGGCGTCGGGGTTTAAATGGCTGAAATGCCGGGTTTATACGAACATAGCTGCATAAAGATGCGGAACCACAATTCAATCGTTGAGGCTGTTTATGACATCCACCCATTCAGTTTATAGGCCGTCATCCTGCGTCGTGATTTGTCGCGACGGGCCTGAGGGACCTGCGGTACGCGCAGCCACAACCAGTGCTCACATGGCCTACATCGAAACGGTGCTGGGTGAGATCAACATAGCCGGGCCACTTTACGATCCGACTGGTTGCACCATGATCGGCAGCCTCTATTCACTCAGTACCACCAGCCTGCAGCGGACCCGTGAACTGATCGAGAACGATCCCTACTTTCGTGGCGGCGCCTTTGCATCAGTGGAATATTTCCCGCACCTGCCCGCCGCAGGACAGTATATCGGCGGCAAGATCTGGTAAGCGGTCACGGACCAGGCAGCAGGGGCAGCGATGCCGGACATATTTTCCACGCAGCGAACGTACCGGGATCACAAATGCGACAAATCAGCCTGACCATCCTGCTTCTCTCGCTGAGCAATGTCTTCATGACCTTCGCCTGGTATGCGCATCTCAGGGAACTAAGCGCCAAACCGTGGTTCGTTGCTGCTCTCCTCAGCTGGGGTATCGCCTTCTTCG
Organism: Gammaproteobacteria bacterium; assembly: GCA_049290495.1. Lineage (GTDB taxonomy): Bacteria > Pseudomonadota > Gammaproteobacteria > Steroidobacterales > SHZI01. The sequence continues at coordinate 21,409 of JBATNV010000106.1, forward strand.
AGTATATGTTGCAGGTTCCGGCAAACCGGATTGGCTACAGTGTGCTGTCCCTGGGTCAGCTGAAGATCCTGCAGGAGATGATTGCGCTGAGTGTGTTCGTACCGTTTGCACTCTTCTACATGAAAGAACCGTTGAAGCTGGATTACCTTTGGGCCGGGCTGTGCATCCTCGGTGCGGCCTACTTCATCTTCCGGAGCAAGTTGACTTAGCCAGACGCTGCCACTGGAGCAACAACGCATGACGCACTGGATTTATCTTTCTGCTGCTATCCTCTCCGAGGTCATAGGCACCTCATTTCTCAAGAGTTCGGAAGGATTCACCCGACTGGCACCTTCCCTGATTGTGCTTGTCGCCTATATGGCATCGTTCTACTTGCTGTCGCTCACGCTCAGAACGCTTCCACTGGGTATTGCCTATGGCGTCTGGTCTGGTGCAGGAGTCGCGCTGATAGCGCTGTCAGGCTACGCGCTCTTCGGCCAGAAACTGGATGCACCGGCAGTCATCGGGATACTGCTCATCGTTTCCGGGGTAGTGGTCATAAACGTGTTTTCAGAGAGCGTCGCCCATGGCGAAGGCTGAAGAACCAGGATTGAACTTGCAGCTAAGGACTGTGCGGCGCGTATTGGCGGCAATCGCCATCCTGTTCGGAATCCTCACGATTGTCGCCGGCACGCGTGTACTCACCGGCAGCGATCCTGGCTACGTCGTCTTCTTTCCGCTGCTGGTCTACAACACTGTGATGGGCTTTGCCTACATCGGCGCGGGCGCAGTTGCCTGGCGCAGCCTGCCGCGTGGACGAAATACAGCGGCAGCGATTTTCGTGCTGAACCTGCTGGTGCTGGCGGCAATATGGATTCTGTATTCTTCGGGCGCTGCAGTCGCCGTTGACAGTCTCCGCGCAATGACACTGAGAACCGGTGTTTGGTTCGTTCTATTTGCCGGCCTGGCGTGGCTGAGTCGTCGTTGATGTGCTCGGTTACGCATCCAGCTTTTCGCGGATATCTCCAAGTACATCGATAGCGGCACGTAGTCGCCGGGATCCGATATCTCCGATGAGCTCGTGGCGCAGGTCGGCGGCAATGGCATTGATCTGCCGGATCTTCCGTCGTGCGAGAGCGGTGAGGTGCACCGTCTTGCTGCGCCGGTCCGTAGTGGATTCCCGCCGCTCTATATAGCCATCCCGCGCCAGGCCATCGAGGATCCCCACCAGGGTGGGCGGTTCGATGCCGAGAAGGCGCGCCAGCTCATGCTGCCGGAGGGCCGTACCGCCCCGCGACAGGACACGGAGGGTCATCCATCGCGCCTGGGACAGGCCCAGCGGCCGAAGCAGGTCATTGAGACGGGTACGCCAGAGCCGGTGGATTTCACCGATGAGCCGACCAAGCAGCTCGTCCGGCAGGACCCGGTCACCCGGCGTGTGTTTAGAATTCTTAACCATCATGTTGATGCTAACAGTTAGGACACGAAGTATATTGGCAACTTCATGCGCAATTGCTCTTTAGTCACCACTTGCCGGTCGTGCAGCACATGGACGGCTATCGCATTCCTCACTGTGGTGGCGGCCGGCTGTTCAGACCGCGGCAGCAACAACCCCGAATCCGTCGCCCCTGCCATTCCGGTCGTCATCGCAGTTGCGGCGATCCGGGACGTGCCCCTGACGATCGATTCCCCCGGTACGCTGCAGGCCATCAACAGCGTCCCTATCCGCCCCCGGGTCGACGGCGAGATCATGGCGGTCGAGTTCATGGAAGGGACAGAAGTCCATGCCGGGCAGCTGCTATTCCGACTGGACGCGCGGCCGCTGCAGGCCGCACTGGCCCAGAGCCGCGCTCAACTCGCCAAGGACGAGGCAACGCTGACCCGCAATCGAAGTCAGGCGGCCCGCTACGAGGATCTCGCGCCCGAGGGCTACGTATCAAAGGACGACTATGCGCAGGTGCAGGCCAATCTGGGTATCGCCGAGGGCGCCGTTGCCGCTGACAAGGCGGCCATCGCCGCTGCGAGCCTGAATCTGGATTACGCGACCATCCGCGCACCCATCACCGGGCGTACCGGGGTGATTGCCTTTCGCAAGGGGAGCCTGGTAAAGGCAGCCGACAATCTGAGCCTGGTGACGGTGACGCAGATGGACCCGCTGCTCGTGGACTTTTCAGTGCCACAGCGGAATCTTGATGCCATCAATCGCAGGTTGAAGGAAGCGACCGTAACCATTACGAGCGGAGGCGACCTGACGACCGCGCCAGGCCATGCGGGTCAACTCGAATTCATCAACAACACCATCGATCCAGCCACAGGTGCGATCCTGCTGCGAGCACGCGTACCCAATACCGAACGAAGCCTGTGGCCCGGCCAGTTTGTACACGTGCAACTCGAGGTTGGTGGCAGCCCCCCGGCGCTGACCGTGCCGTCTACAGCGATCGGCAACGGTCCGGATGGCAACTTCGTCTTCGTTGTAGATGCCACCGGTCACGCCCGCCAGCGGAGCGTAACGCTCGGCCGGCAAGTAGCAACATTCGCCATCGTTTCAGCCGGCATTGCGGCCGGCGATCGCGTCGTCATCGACGGCCAGTCCCGACTCCGTGACGGGAGCCCGGTAAAAATTGTCACGGCGAGCCCCGGCGCATGAACCTCAGCGAACCGTTCATCCGCCGACCGGTGATGACCGGGCTGCTGATGATTTCCCTACTCGCTTTCGGCCTCATCTCGCTCGACCTGCTGCCAGTATCTATGCTGCCGAACATCGATTTCCCCACTATCCAGGTCAGCGCGTCGCTACCCGGTGCCAGTGCAGAGACCATGGCGAGCGCCGTCGCCACACCGCTGGAGAAAGAACTGTCATCGATCGCGGGCATCGACTCGATGACCTCGACGAGCACGCAGAATTCGGCGCAAATCACTATCCAGTTCGCCCTTGATCGCAACGTGGACGCCGCGGCACAGGATGTACAGAACGCGCTGTCGGCAGCGCTGCGCAAACTGCCACCCGAGATGACTTCACCACCGACGCTGAAGAAGGTGAATCCCGCGGACACGGCGGTGCTCTATCTCGCACTCACCTCCTCGACGCTGCCGATCGCCACCGTCGACGAGTTCGCCGAATCGACGCTGGCCGAACAGCTGTCCATGGTGTCCGGGGTCGCGCAGGTGCAGGTATTCGGCTCGGCTAAATACGCGGTGCGCATACAGCTCGACCCGAAGGCCCTCGCAGCCCACGACATCGGCATCGACGAAGCCGCAGCGGCGGTGAGCGCCCAGAGCACCCACAGGCCTACGGGCATCCTGCAGGGCAAGAGCCGCGTGTATGCGGTGGAGGCGAACGGTCAGCTAATGAATGCGGCCGAATTCACCGGCCTGGTGGTCACCTGGCGAAACGGTGCACCCGTGCATCTCGGCGACCTCGGCAGGGTCTACGATGGCATCGAGAATGAGCAGTCAGCTGCCTACTACAACAACCAGCGCGGCGTTATTCTCGCCATCCAGCGGCAGCCGGGCACCAACACCATCGAGCTGGTCAACGCCATCAACCAGCGGCTGCCTGGGCTCAAGTCCCATATGCCGGCCGGGCTCGCCATCCACACGCTATCCGACCGCAGCATTTCCATCCGGGATTCCGTGCGTGAAGTAGCGCTGACGCTGAGCATTTCCCTCGTGCTGGTCGTGCTGGTGATCTTCGTATTCCTCGGCAACCTGCGAGCCACGCTAATTCCCAGCCTGGCACTGCCGATGGCACTGATCGGCACGCTGCCGGTCATGTACCTGCTCGGCTATAGCCTGGATATCCTTTCGCTGCTCGCGTTCACGCTGTGCGTCGGCTTCGTCGTCGATGACGCCATCGTGATGCTCGAGAATATCTCGCGCTATCTCGAACAAGGCATGCAACCGCTACAGGCCGCACTGCGTGGTTCAAGGGAAATCGGCTTCACGATCGTATCCATGACCGTGTCGCTGGTGGCAGTCTTCATTCCGGTGCTGTTCATGAGTGGCCTCGTCGGGCGGCTGCTCCGCGAGTTTGCCGTCACGATCATGACAGCGGTGCTGGTCTCGGGCGTGGTCTCGCTGACGCTGACACCGCTGCTCTGCGCGCGCTTGCCGGGCTCACACCACCAGCGCCCCCCGGGAAGGTGGAAGCTGGCCAGCGACCGCGCCTTCGAATCGCTGCGCAACGCCTATGGCAACTCCCTCAGGCGAGTACTTGCCCACCCTCGCAGCACGATGCTCGTCTTCACCGGTACGCTGCTTGCAACCGGAATTCTCTTTCTGGTGACGGCCAAGGGCTTTCTGCCAGCGGAGGATACCGGACAGATCTTCGCGATCACCGAAGGCGCGCAGGATATCTCCTTCGACTCCATGCTCGCCAAGCAACTCGCACTGCACAGGATCGCCTTGAAGAATCCCCACGTGGAAGGCGCGATGGCTGTAATCGGCAGCGGCGGCTCGACCCAGCTCATGAACCAGGGCCGCATGCTGATGAACCTCACGCCCGCAGCTGAGCGCCCCGACGCCGATGCCGTCATCACGGAACTGCAGGCGAAGATGCAGGACGTACCGGGCATTCGCGTCTACCTGCAGAACCTTCCAGTTATCCGCATCGGCGGGCGTCTGACCAAGAGCCAGTACCAGTACACGCTGCAGGACACCGACACGACCGAGCTGTTCAAGTGGGCGCCCAAGGTGGAAAAAGCCTTGAGCAAGCTCCCCGGCCTGTTGAACGTGACGAGCGACCTGCAGCTGGATTACCCGAAGCTGCAACTCACCATCGACCGGGGCAAGGCCGCCAGTCTCGGCGTCACGGCAACGCAGATCGAAGCAGCGCTATACAGCGCCTACGGAGCGGCACAGGTCGCCACCATCTATACGCCGGCCGATGAGTACGCCGTCATCCTGGAGGTATTGCCAGAAGATCGTGCGGATCCCACGGACATCGGTTCACTCTATATCCGCGCAAGCAGCGGGCACCTGGTACCCCTGAGTGCGGTAACGACAGCCACGCGGATGGTCTCCCCCCTGGCCATCAGTCATCAGGGGCAAGTGCCGGCCGTCACCCTTTCCTTCGATCTGGCGCCGGGAGTCGCTCTCGGCACCGCCGTGAAGGAGATCGGTACGGCCTTCACGAGCCTGAAGCTGCCGCCAGGCCTGGCGGCGAGTTTCCAGGGGTCGGCCCAGGCCTTCCAGGACTCACTGGGCGGCATCGGTGTGCTGATCTTCATGGCCATCTTCGTTATCTACGTGGTGCTCGGCATCCTCTACGAGAGTTATCTCCATCCGCTCACCATACTGTCGGGCATACCTGCCGCCGGTGCAGGCGCCCTGGCAACGTTGCTGGTCTTCCACCGCGAACTGGATCTCTACGGCATGGTTGGCATGCTGATGCTGATCGGCATCGTCAAGAAGAACGCGATCATGATGGTGGACTTTGCCCTGGACGCGCAGCGTGGGCAGAAGCTGTCGGCAGCCGAGGCGATTCATCAAGCCTGCCTGGTGCGCTTCCGGCCAATCATGATGACGACCATGGCAGCCCTGCTCGGCACGCTGCCGATAGCCATGCATACCGGTGCAAGCTCAGCCGGACGGCAACCATTGGGACTCGCCGTCGTAGGCGGCCTGCTGGTGTCCCAATCCCTCACCCTCTACATCACGCCCGTGATCTACATTTACCTCGACAGGCTCGGGCGGCGATTCAGGCGAGACAGCCAGGCAGCAGCGCCGTCGTATCCGCTGCGCAGCGCATGACGAAGCTCGAATACACAACGGAGCAGCAAAGACCATGAACCTCAAAGGCAAGGTCGCCATCGTCACGGGTGGCAATAGTGGCATCGGCATGGCCATCGTGCTGGAACTCGCCCGCCAGGGTGCCAACATCGTGATCGATTACGTCGCTCACCCCGAAGCGACGGACGCACTGGAAAGAAGGGTTCTGGCACTCGGTGATCGCGTAATCGGTGTGAAGGCCGATGTCAGCCAGCTCACCGAATTGCAGCGATTGCTTGACGCAACCGTCAAGGCATTTGGCCGTGTCGACATCATGGTCAACAACGCCGGCGTGGAAACGCGCAGCTCCATTCTCGATACCACCGAAGCACAGTATGACAAGGTGCTCTCGATCAACCTCAAAAGTGCGTTCTTTGGCACGCAGCTGGCGGCGCAACAAATGATCAGGCAAGGTGGTGGCGGGCGCATCATCAACATCACCTCGGTGCACGAGGACTGGCCGATGCCGGGGAATACCGCCTACTGCCTGTCTAAAGGCGGCATGCGGATGCTGACGCGCACGGCTGGCGTTGAACTCGCACCGCACAACATTCTTGTCGTCGGCGTCGGGCCCGGCGCCGTTGCAACGCCAATCAATCGCGGCACGATGAACGATCCAGCGCTCCTGAACAAACTGGATGCTGCGATCCCGCTGGGCCGTATGGCGCAGCCAGAAGAGATTGCCAATATCGTCGCTTTCGTCGCCGGTGACGGTGCCAGCTATCTGACCGCGACAACCATCTTTGCCGATGGCGGCATAATGCAGGGCAGCCCCGGACTCTGAAGATACGCGGGCCGCCTCAGTGAGGTTTCAGCGGGCCACTAGGTGCCATACCACGAAGCAGGCTGAGCACCATGCCGATAAATGCCAGCAACCATGCGCCCAGCGCAACAGTCCATACGATGGGAGGCAGGAAGCCGAGGATATTGAACTCCATCGCCGCGTTCATCTTCCAGGTGCACGCGGCATACATGCCGAGCGGAAACACAGCACCCCAGTACAAGGGGTCGTATACCAGTGGAAAGCGCTTGTACACATGACGCCAGACGCCAAGTATCAGCAACATGGGCACCCACCAGGTTCCCGTTGCCCAGTAGAGAATCGTGAAGCCCTTGATGAACGGCAGGAACGAATGCAGGAAAGGTGACGCCGCGGCATTCACGATCAGCTGCGCGCCGACCAGGGTGGAGATCGCCATCGCGCCCATGTTGATCCAGTACGGTGGCGACAGGTCACTGGGCAGGAATCTGAAAAACGTGTAGCGATAGAAGATCAGCGACATCATCCAGGTATAGAGCATGCCGCCCCACAGCCACATCGACAGGGCAAAGAAATTCAGTTCGAGGCGATGTTCACCGAGACGTGCGGCCAGCAGCGCGCTGAGCATGGCGAGCGCCTGCGTGGCCACGACGGCGAGCAGCCAGCCACCGCTGATGCCCTGGTCGAGCGTCGGCTTTTCTTCCTTGACCGTAAACGCCGTGAAAATCGTATAGGTCAATCCAACCCACAGCACGATTGTCACAAACCACATCACCATGCCGACCCTGTCGTTACCGGCAAGGATCATGAACTGGCTGCCGAGGATGGCAGTTGCTGCGACGCTGGTGAGGAATCCGGGTGCCTGCCGATGATCGATCATGTCGCCGAAGAAGCGTGACGGATAGCGTATGGCGCGGAGCAGGCTCAACACACAAAGCACGATATAGAAGGCGATATTAAGAAAAAATAATAGTCGCGCAATGACATGCAAACCCAGCATGTTTGCGGCGAGCGATATAATTCCGGTTGCCATGACCATCCCGAAGGATGCAGGCGACAGGTTCGCCACTCGCGCCAGCACGCCGCTCCCAGGCGACTTGTCCGCAGATACTGCAGGGCCGACGACAGAATCACTCATGAGTGCTGAAAGCCGGAACCGGTGACAGCCTGGTGAATGCGCAAGTCATTGAAAGAAAAGCTCCTGACTCGAGTTGGATACCGTCGAACAGGAACGAATACGCTCGACAGGGCAGACGAGGCTGCGGATTGGTACCGATTACAGGTGCGTGCGGCAATTGGTAATTTCCGCAGTTGGTTCTGCGGCCTCGCGTGTGCAAAGGTGTCGGCCTCCATCCGCCTGTGTCACCAGCGACCGGCTCCTGCAATGCCGGGCGAGACAGGAAGCAGCCGGTCCGGCGCCAAGAACCAGGATATTGCTGAGCTACGGGGCATCATCTCATGAGTCATTTTCTTGACCAGCTCGCCTTCTTTCGCCGAAAACAAACCCCGTTCGCCGACGGGCACGGTATGACAACTGATCAAAGCCGGCGCTGGGAAGACTCCTATCGACAGCGCTGGCAGCACGACAAGATTGTACGTTCCACACACGGCGTCAATTGTACGGGCTCTTGCTCCTGGAAGATTTACGTCAAGAACGGTCTCGTCACCTGGGAGACCCAGCAGACCGACTATCCGCGTACACGACCTGGCCTGCCCAATCATGAGCCACGCGGCTGCGCCCGCGGCGCGAGTTTTTCCTGGTACATCTACAGCGCCAACCGCATCAAGTATCCGATGATCCGCCGACGGCTGGTCGAGCTGTGGCGGACTGCACGCGGAGTACACGCTGATCCGGTCGAAGCCTGGCGTTCGATACAGGAAGATCCCGGCAAGGTGGCGAGCTATCGCGAGCGGCGCGGCCTCGGTGGCTTCGTGCGGGCACGCTGGGAAGAAGTCAACGAGATCATCGCCGCGGCAAACGTTTACACGGTCAAGCGCTGGGGCCCGGACCGGGTCGTCGGTTTTTCACCGATCCCGGCCATGTCGATGGTCTCTTACGCAGCCGGCACGCGCTATCTGTCGTTGATCGGTGGCACCTGCCTGAGCTTTTACGACTGGTACTGCGATCTGCCACCCGCCAGCCCGCAGACCTGGGGCGAACAGACTGACGTACCGGAATCAGCAGACTGGTTCAACTCCACATTCCTGATGATGTGGGGTTCAAACGTGCCGCAGACACGCACGCCCGATGCGCACTTCATGACCGAAGCACGGTATCGCGGCACCAAGACAGTCACGGTATCTCCCGACTACTCGGAAGCCTCCAAGTTCGGCGACATCTGGCTCAATCCGAAACAGGGCAGCGACTCCGCCATGGCCATGGCCATGGGACACGTCATCCTCAAGGAATGGCACGTCGAGGGTCACAGCGACTATTTCGACAACTATGTGCGCCGCTACACCGACCTGCCGACCCTGGTGCTGCTCGATGAGCATAAAGACGGCTACCTGGCACCGGGCCGCTACCTGCGCGCCTCAGACCTGCTCGACAAAGCCGGCCAGCAGAACAACGCCGAGTGGAAAACGCTGGCCTTTGACGAGAACCAGGATCGTATCGTCGTGCCGCGTGGCTCGATCGGCTTCCGCTGGGGCGAAAAAGAAAAACTATGGAACCTCGAAGCCCGCACTGCCGGCGGTGAGGACACACGGCTGGCACTGAGCCACATCGAGCGGGCTGACGAAGCGGTCGATGTGGGCTTCCCCTACTTCGGTGGTGGTGGCAACGCGCACTGGACGCAGACCGAACACGAGTCGGTACAGGTCCGCAAGGTGCCAGTCCGCCACGTCCAGCTGGCTGACGGCCGCCGCGCCAGAGTTGCTACGGTCTTCGACCTGATGGTCGCCAACTACGGCATCGACCGCGGACTCGGCGGCGGCAATGTCGCCGCCAGTTACGATGATGACGTGCCCTACACACCGGCATGGCAGGAGCGCATCACCGGCGTACCGCGCGAGAAGGTCATCACCGTTGCGCGCCAGTTCGCCGAAAACGCGCACAAGACGCAGGGCAAGTCGATGATCGTCATCGGCGCCGGCATGAACCACTGGTATCACATGGACATGGGGTACCGCGGCATCATCAAGATGCTGATGATGTGCGGTTGCGTGGGCGTATCCGGGGGCGGCTGGGCTCACTATGTGGGCCAGGAAAAACTGCGGCCACAGACCGGCTGGCAGCCACTAGCCTTTGCGCTGGACTGGCACCGCCCGCCCCGCCACATGAATGGCACCTCGTTTTTCTACAACCACACCAGCCAGTGGCGTTACGAAAAACTCGATATCAGCGAGATCCTGTCGCCGATGGCAGATGCCTCGCAGTGGGGCGGCTCGATGATCGATTACAACGTGCGCGCCGAGCGCATGGGTTGGCTGCCGTCAGCACCGCAGCTAAATCGCAATCCGCTCGATATCGGTCGTGCGGCGGCGGCAGCCGGCAAAAAGCCGGAGGACTATGTCGTCGAGCAGCTCAAGAGCGGCGAGCTGGCCTTCGCCTGCGAAGATCCCGACAACCCGGTGAACTTCCCGCGCAACCTCTTCGTCTGGCGATCGAACCTGCTCGGCTCTTCAGGCAAGGGCCACGAGTATTTCCTGCGGCATTTGCTCGGCACCGAGAACGGCGTGCAGGGCAAGGACCTCGGCGACGAGATCGACCGGCATCCGAAGGAAGTGAAGTGGCGCGAGCCGGTCAAGGGCAAGCTTGACCTGCTGGTCACGCTCGACTTCCGCATGTCGACCACCTGCATGTATTCCGACATCGTGCTCCCGACGGCGACGTGGTACGAGAAGGACGACCTGAACACCTCGGATATGCATCCCTTCATCCATCCGCTGACAGCGGCCGTGGATCCGGTCTGGGAATCGCGTTCGGATTTCGATATCTACAAGGGCATCGCGAAGCGCTTTTCAGAACTGACCACCGGTCATCTGGGCACCGAGACCGATGTGGTCACCCTGCCGTTGCTGCACGACACTCCCGGAGAACTCGGGCAGCCGTTCGACATCACCGACTGGAAACGCGGCGAATGCGCTCCGGTGCCGGGCAAGACCATGCCGTCGATCATCGCTGTAGAACGTGACTATCCGGCGACCTATGAAAAATTTACCTCGCTCGGGCCCCTGATGGATGAAAAGGGTAACGGCGGCAAAGGCCTGCAATGGGCGACACAGGAAGAGGTGAATGCACTCGGCGACCTGAACGGGCGGCATCGCGGTGACGGTGTCCGGAGCGGCCGGCCGAAGATCGAATCGGCACGCGACGCCTGCGAAACGATCCTCATGCTGGCACCGGAAACCAATGGTCGTGTGGCCGTCAAGGCCTGGGAATCGCTGTCGAAGGTCACCGGCCGGGAACACGCACACCTGGTCAGTGGCCATGCCTCCGAAAAGATTCGCTTCGCCGATCTCATCGCACAGCCGCGCAAGATCTACAGTTCGCCGATCTGGTCGGGCATCGAATCAGCGAACGTGTCTTACAACGCCGGCTGGACCAATGTAAATGAGCTCATTCCGTGGCGCACGCTGACCGGCCGTCAGCAGTTCTACCAGGACCACCCGTGGATGCGCGCCTTCGGCGAGCAGTTGTGTGTCTACAAGCCGCCCGTCGACTTGAAGACCATCGAGCCGATCAAGGGACAGCGTGGCAACGGCAATACGGAGATCGTTCTCAACTTCATCACGCCACACCAGAAGTGGGGCATCCACAGCACCTATACCGATAACCTGTTGATGCTGACACTATCGCGGGGTGGGCCGATCATCTGGATGTCAGAAACCGATGCAGCCAGGGCCGGCATCATCGATAACGACTGGATTGAGGCCTACAACATCAACGGTGCGATTACCGCGCGTGCGGTCGTCAGCCAGCGGGTGCCCGAAGGCATGTCGATGATGTATCACGCACAGGAAAAGATCGTGAACACGCCCGGCTCCGAGATCACCGGCAATCGCGGCGGCATTCACAACTCGGTCACCCGCGCTGTGCTGAAGCCGACACACATGATCGGTGGTTACGCGCATCTGAGTTACGGATTCAACTATTACGGCACCGTTGGTTCAAATCGCGACGAGTTCATCATCGTACGCAAGATGAAGAAGATCGACTGGATGGACGACAACGATATCGCTGATGCAATGCAGACGGAGGGGCTGCGATGAAGATTCGGGCACAGATCGGCAAAGTACTTAATCTCGACAAGTGCATCGGCTGCCACACCTGCTCCGTCACCTGCAAGAACGTCTGGACCTCACGCGAAGGCATGCAGTACGCATGGTTCAACAATGTCGAAACCAAGCCCGGTATCGGCTATCCCAAGCAATGGGAGAACCAGGACCACTGGAACGGCGGCTGGGTGCGCGATGACAACGGCCGAATCCGGCCGAGGATTGGCGGCCGCTGGCGCGTGCTGGCCAACATCTTTGCCAACCCGGACATGCCTTCAATCGACGATTACTACGAGCCGTGGGACTACGATTATCAACACATGCAGGCGGCGCCCGACGCACCGACCATGCCCACCGCACGACCACGGTCACTGATCTCCGGCAAGCGCATGGAGAAGATCGAGTGGGGCCCGAACTGGGAAGAAATCCTCGGCACCGAGTTCAAACATCGCTCCAAGGACTACAACTTCGAAGGCATACAGAAGGAAATCTACGGGCAGTTCGAAAATACATTCATGATGTATCTGCCGAGGCTGTGCGAGCACTGCCTCAACCCTACCTGTGTCGCTGCATGTCCCTCGGGCGCGATATACAAGCGCGAAGAAGACGGCATCGTGCTGATCGACCAGGACAAATGCCGTGGCTGGCGCATGTGCGTTTCCGCCTGTCCGTACAAGAAGATTTACTACAACTGGAAATCCGGCAAGTCGGAAAAGTGCACCTTCTGTTACCCACGTATCGAAGTGGGGCTGCCGACGGTGTGCTCGGAAACCTGCGTCGGCCGGATCCGCTATCTCGGCGTCATGCTCTATGACGCCGACCGTATCGAGTCAGCAGCGAGCACCGCAAACGAGCAGGATCTTTACCAGGCACAGCTCGATATCTTTCTTGACCCGAACGACCCTGCGGTTATTGCCGAAGCCCGTCTGCAGGGCATTCCCGAGGACTGGCTGGTGGCGGCCAGGGCCTCGCCGGTCTACAAAATGGCTGTCGACTGGAAGGTGGCGTTCCCGCTGCACCCTGAGTACCGCACGCTGCCGATGGTGTGGTACTGCCCGCCCCTGTCGCCCATACAGTCAGCGGCAGAAGCCGGCAAGATCGGCTACAACGGTGAGCTTCCGGATGTTGAATCGCTGCGGATTCCGGTGCGCTACCTGGCTAACCTGCTGACCGCCGGTGAAGAGAAGCCGGTGGTCCTGGCACTTGAGCGCATGCTGGCGATGCGCGCCTTCATGCGCGGTCGACATGTCGACGGCGAGGAACGCGTGCAGGTTCTGGAGCGCGTTGGCATGACAGTGGAAATGGTTGAGGACATGTATCGCTACATGGCTATCGCCAACTACGAAGACCGCTTCGTGATCCCGACCAACAAGCGCGAGTATGCCAGCTCGATCTACGACAGCTTCAGTGAGCGCGGCGGCTGCGGATTTACATTCGGCAGCGGCTGCGACTACACCGGCCAGTCAGACTCGGATGTTTTCGGTGGCAAGGCAAACAACCAGCGCAAATTCTTCCCGATCCGCGTCGAACAAGCGGGCGACAGCCAGAAAGCCGGGGCACGCGAACACACGCCGTGGAGGCGCTGATGAACGATTCGCATACGCTGCGCGTACTGGCTCGCCTGATGGCCTATCCGGAACAGGCCTTGCTTGATGCTGTGCCGCAGATGATCGAAGTCATACGCGCTGAAAACTGGCTACCCGAGTCGCTGTCGGAACGACTTGAAACTTTCATGCACGACATGGCAGCGCGCCCGCTGATCGAATTGCAGGAAGCCTACGTCCTGCTGTTCGACCGGGGTCGGGCCTTGTCGCTGCACCTCTTCGAGCATGTGCACGGCGAGTCCCGCGATCGCGGCCAGGCGATGGTCGATCTGCTGGAACTGTATCGTGCAAATGGCCTGGAACTCGATGCGCGGGAGCTGCCGGACTATCTGCCGTTGATGCTCGAATATCTCTCGACACGGCCGCGCGATGAAGCGAAAGAACTGCTTGGCGATGCCATGGGCGTGATCGTATTGCTGGGTGCACGGCTCGCGGAGCGCCATTCAGACTTCGCACTGCTGTTCGAGGCGCTTGAGGCTGTCGCGGGCAGTCCGGCCGACGTTGATGCATTGAAGCGCCGGGCAGCGAGCGAAGGTCCGGATGACACCATTGAGAAGATGGATGACATCTGGGCCGAGGAGCAGGTCAGGTTCATGGGCAACAGCGACCCGACCAGTGGTTGCGGTACAGCCCAGTCGCTGTATCCGGACCCGATCGCGGCCGCTGGCATCGCGGTGCATACCGAATACGACACATCCAGCACCCGGGCAGCGCCCGGCAACCGGAGCTAAGCGCATGGCGGACTTCATCAACCAGTTCATTTTCGGGGTTTACCCCTATGTGGCCGGGTCGATTTTCATCTTCGGCTCCCTACTGCGTTTTGAGCGCGGCCAGTACACCTGGCGGGCCATGTCGAGCCAGATACTGACGCCACGATCAGCCAGATTCCGGTATGCGAGCGTTGCATTTCACGTCGGCGTCCTGCTGCTGTTTTTCGGTCACCTGTTCGGACTGCTGACACCGAGCTGGCTTTATGAAGGACTCGGCCTGACGGCACCGGCCAAGCAACTCGCAGCCATGATCGCCGGGGGCACCTTTGGACTGCTATGTTTGCTCGGAATAACGTACCTGCTGTGGCGGCGCCTCTTTGTACCGGCAGTGCGGGTCAACAGCGCATCGATGGACACCTTCATCATTTGCCTGATCGGACTTCAGCTGGCGACCGGCCTCGGTACCATCATCGTCTCGACCGGACACCTCGACGGCCATGTCATGCAGCAGCTGGCGCACTGGGCACAGCACATCGTCACCTTCCAGTCCGGCGCGCAGGTGTACATGCAGGACGTGCACTGGACTTACAAGACCCACGTATTTCTCGGCATGATCATGTTCACCGCCTTTCCGTTCAGCCGGCTCGTGCATGTCTGGAGCTGGCCGTGGGCCTATACGTGGCGCCGCTACCAGATCGTGCGGCAGCATTGAGTCAATAACGGAGTCCGACAAATGTCTGAATTGGCAACGAGCACAGACAAGCCGCAGCCCGAACCGCTGATCACGGTCGACAAGCGGACAATCCGCCAAAGCGATATCGATCGTGAGGCCCAGTACCATTCGGCATCCAGCCTCGATGAGGCGCGGTGGCGTGCCGCACAGGCGCTGGTGGTGCGTGAGTTGCTGCTGGCCGAAGCTGATTGCCAGGGCCTCCAGGCGCGCGGACACGACGATGTCGAGACTGCGGATGAGGCGCGTATTCGCGTACTCATCGAGCGCAATGTTGTTATTCCAGAGCCCGACGAAGCGGATTGCCGGCGCTATTTCGAGGCCAACCCGGAGCGCATGCGGACTGCGCACCAGCACGAACTCTCGCATATCCTCATCCCTGCGCCGCCGGATGATGCTGACATTCGTGCCTCGCAGCGGAAGGTTGCGACAGAACTGTCGACGACACTTCGCAGTGAGCCACAGCGCTTTCAGGAACTGGCGCGCACGCGTTCCAGCTGCCCCTCACGCGAAGCAGGCGGCCACCTCGGCGTGATCGGACGCGGACAGACAGCGCCCGAGTTTGAAAAGGCCCTGGCCAGACTGCCCGTCGGCGTCGTACCGGAGTATCCGGTCGAAACCCGCTACGGTTTTCACATCGTACTGATTCATGCCCGGCATGAAGGCCAGCCGCTTGGCTTCGGGGCCTGTCGCGAAAAAATCGCCGACTACCTGCGTGAACACGTCCGCCGTCGCGCCATCAGCCAGTACATTCGCGTGCTGGCAGGCAGCCACGATATCGAGGGCTTCGACCTCGACGCGGCGACCAGCCCCCTGGTCCAGTAGTTCTATAGCCGGACTCGCCCCGGCTTCAGGCATTCAGGGCGCGGCCCAGCGGATGCTTTTGTCTGGCCCATGGACAGAAATCCGCACCATCTGGCAAGACTGTTCGCACAGACTACAATCGGCCATCCCCTCTGCCGAAGGATTTACGACGATGCGGGCAACAGAACTGTCGCGAGCCGTTTTTCAGGCCTTGATTGCACTGGGCACCCTGTGTATCGCCATACCGGCCCAGTCTGCCGGGCCCGCACAGTGGCCAGACTACAAACTCACCGTCACCATCGATCCGGCCACGCACCGCCTGTCCAACATCGCAGAAGTCACGCTGCCGACAACGCTGGCCGGTCAGACGGTCGATTTCGTGCTTGCCGCCAATTTCGAAATCAGTGCGTCAAATCCGCCAGTGGAGAAACTGCCGGGAGATGCCAGCGACAAGGCTTTTTCCGGCATCAACGGCACCAGCGAAGAACTGGCCAATCGCCGCGGCGTCTCGGCGTATCGGCTCAGGCTGCCCGCCGGTAGCAGGACATTCCGTGTCGAATACAGCGGCCTCGTCGACATCCCACCGACTGCGAGCGCAGAGGAATACGCGCGCAGCTTCGCAGAAACCCCGGGCATCATCAGCACTGAGGGCGTGTATCTGGCGGGCAGCACGCTCTGGTATCCACAGCTCACGGGCGCCCAGGCGGCGGAGCTGGTCACCTACTCGCTCACGGTCAATACACCGAAGGGCTGGCACCTGATCGCACCGGGCAACGGTGTCTCCAGCGGTGCCGACGGCATGGCGCGCTGGGAATCGCCGAACGCCGTGGATGAGATTTCGCTTGCCGGTGGTCCGCTCACGCCCTATACCGAGAATGCCGGCATGGTCGAGGCGCAGGTCTACCTGCGCGAACCCGACCCGGCACTCGCCGCGAAGTATCTCGATGCGACCAGCCGCTATCTGCGCATGTATAACCAACTGCTCGGCGCCTATCCGTACCGCAAGTTCGCGCTGGTCGAGAATTTCTGGGAAACGGGCTACGGCATGCCCTCGTACACGCTGCTCGGGCCGCAAATCATCCGCTTTCCCTTCATCCTCACCTCTTCCTACCCGCATGAAATCCTGCACAACTGGTGGGGCAACTCCGTCTATGTGGACTACGCCACGGGCAACTGGTGCGAGGGCCTCACGGCCTATCTTGCCGATCACCTGATGAAGGAAATCGAAGGCCAGGGCGCTGAATACCGCCGCGACGTGCTGAAAAAGTACCGGGACTTCGCGAGCAGCGGTGCTGATTTTCCGCTACGGGATTTCCGCTCCCGGCATAACGCCGTTACCGAAGCTGTCGGTTACGGCAAGACGCTGATGGGTTTCCACATGCTGCGCCAGCAGATGGGCGACGATGCCTTCCGCCAGGCGCTCAGCACTTTTTACAAGGACTATCGTGGCCAGCGCGCCAGCTTCAGCAATGTGCAGAGCGTGTTCGAAAAGGTCAGTGGCCAGGATTTCGGCCGTTTCTTTGATGAGTGGGTCAACCGCACCGGTGCTGCCGACCTGCGGGTCGCCGACGTGAAGGTGACAGGGAAGAACAAGCGTTACACGGTAAGCGGCGTCATCCGCCAGCAGCAGAGCGGCGCGTACGAGCTCGATGTACCGGTGGTCGTGGCGACAGCCGCAGGGCCCGTCATCACAAAGGTTCGCAGCAGTGCCGCGGTCACGCCATTCAGCATCGAGACCACATCGGCACCGCAGCTTGTCGCGGTAGACCCGGCATTCGACTTGTTCCGCATCCTCGACCCGCGTGAGACCGCACCGAGCATCGGGCAGATTTTCGGTGCCAGCGAGGTACTCGCAGTTCTGCCCTCCGAGCCCGCTTCCGAGACTGAGGCGTGGCGACAGGCCCTCAGCGCCTGGCAGGGGCCAGCGAACAAGATCACCATCGTCACCGACCGCGAGATCCAGAAACTGCCGGCCGACCGCAGCGTGTGGCTGCTCGGGCGACAGAACCGTTTCGCCGCGAAGTACTTTGCTGGCGACCCGGCGCTAGACCTCCACGTAAGCAGCAGCGGCATCCGTATCGGCGCGGGCGAACTGCCTTTCGCAGGACACTCGCATGTACTCACGCATCGCCATCCGGATGACCCGAAACTCGCCATCGGCTGGATCACGGTCGATCCCGCTGCAGCGCTGGGGGGCCTGGTGCGCAAGCTGCCCCACTATGGCAAGTATTCCTGGCTGGCCTTCGCAG
>JBATNV010000107.1:0-5925 GCA_049290495.1 Gammaproteobacteria bacterium
AGCCGCAAGGCGAAGCTCTTGATCGAAGCCCCGGTAAACGGCGGCCGTAACTATAACGGTCCTAAGGTAGCGAAATTCCTTGTCGGGTAAGTTCCGACCTGCACGAATGGCGTAACGATAGCCACGCTGTCTCCACCCGAGACTCAGTGAAGTTGAAATCGCTGTGAAGATGCAGTGTACCCGCGGCAAGACGGAAAGACCCCGTGCACCTTTACTACAGCTTTGCACTGAACTCTGAACCTGTCTGTGTAGGATAGGTGGGAGGCTATGAAGTGGGGACGCCAGTTCTCATGGAGCCAATCTTGAAATACCACCCTGGTATGTTTGGGGTTCTAACCTTGGCCCGTAATCCGGGTTGGGGACAGTGTATGGTGGGTAGTTTGACTGGGGCGGTCTCCTCCTAAAGAGTAACGGAGGAGCACAAAGGTTACCTCAGCGCGGTCGGACATCGCGTGTTGTGTGCAAAGGCATAAGGTAGCTTGACTGCGAGACAGACAAGTCGAGCAGGTACGAAAGTAGGTCTTAGTGATCCGGTGGTTCTGTATGGAAGGGCCATCGCTCAACGGATAAAAGGTACGCCGGGGATAACAGGCTGATCTCCCCCAAGAGTCCACATCGACGGGGAGGTTTGGCACCTCGATGTCGGCTCATCACATCCTGGGGCTGTAGCAGGTCCCAAGGGTATGGCTGTTCGCCATTTAAAGTGGTACGCGAGCTGGGTTCAGAACGTCGTGAGACAGTTCGGTCCCTATCTGCCGTGGGCGTTAGAAACTTGAGGGTGAGTTGCTCCTAGTACGAGAGGACCGGAGTGAACGTACCTCTGGTGTTCCGGTTGTCACGCCAGTGGCATTGCCGGGTAGCTATGTACGGACGGGATAACCGCTGAAAGCATCTAAGCGGGAAGCCCCCCCCAAGATAAGGTTTCTCTGGGAACTTGATTCCCCTGAAGGGCCGTCGAAGACTACGACGTTGATAGGCTGGGTGTGGAAGCGCTGTAAGGCGTGTAGCTAACCAGTACTAATTGCCCGTGAGGCTTGACCATATAACACTCAAGCGACTTGAGTGATTGGTGTTGCTTCGAGAAATTTGCGTGACTGCAGTTCGTCGTTAAACACATTCATTTTGTTGCGCGTATCCGGGTTGGGATATGCGTTAAATTTAGAGTTTGCCTGGCGGCTATAGCGGGCGGGAACCACCCGATACCATTCCGAACTCGGAAGTGAAACCGCCCAGCGCCGATGGTAGTGTGGGGTCTCCCCATGCGAGAGTAGGTCACTGCCAGGCACCTAACCCAAAGCCCCCGTCGCATCAGCGACGGGGGCTTTTCTTTTTTTCAGCCGACTGGAAGAAGCTTCAGGTAGACGATTTTTCCGTCACCTGGCGAGTAGAAGTCGGGAAACATGGCGGCCTGGTGAAAGCCGCATCGATAGTAGAAGCTCCGGGTTGGAGCATATTGCGGCCGTGTAGATGTCTCTGCATAAAGCCGGTCGCCGCCAGCTGACTGGATCCGGGCTTCTGCCAAAGTAAGCATTCGGCGTCCAAGCGACTGTGACTGGAACTCCGGTGCAACCACGATCCAATAAAGGTCCCAACCGGAACGGGTTCCGGGAATTCGTCCAAAAGACGCGTAGCCACGGAGTTGATTTTCTTCTTCTGCCAGAATGAATCGATAGTGGCTGGACTCACCATGCGCGAGCGCATCGTCAGCGAGTTCGCGCGCGATACCGGTTTCTTCCAGACTGAAGAACCCCGTAGCACGTACCAACGCTTCGATCTGATCCGGGTCACCGTCGACCAGATAGTTCCTGAAATCAGGTGGTTGCATTGTTAGATGGCCAGGCCGGCAGTGCTGCGACGACGATTCGCCCAATAGCCTCGGAGTAGGGGATGCACTGTTTGCTCAATGCCGCAGCAAACCCGGCGTCGGGCGAAATGCAGGGATTGGCATTCACCTCCAGGACCCATGGCTTCCCGTTGCCGTCGACACGGAAATCGACCCGGGCGTAGCCACGCAGCTCAAAGATTTTCCAGCAGCGCAGTGCAATCTGGCCCAGGTGATCACAAAGTGAAGCCTCCTGGCGCGGGTCGATGAACCGCCGTACCGTGTGCCGGCACTCAAAAGACTCTTCTGACCATTTCGCTGCGTAGCCGACGATCTTCGGCTTGTCTGTCGGAAAATCCACGAACTGAATTTCCGGAATGGGCAGAATCTGCGGCCCGTCGGGTCCGCCGAGCAGCGCGACGTTGATCTCCCGTCCTTCGATGAACTGCTCGGCAAACCAGCGGCAAGGACGTTGACACTGTTTTTCAGCGATCCGGTCTGCTACCGCGCGGAAATCCGGTACAACTGAAGCATCATCCATGCCGATAGACGCGTCCTCGTATAGCGGCTTTGTGATCCAGCGGCCCTCGGCTGGACTGATTGGCGGTCTGGTCTCCGGATCCCACCAGTCAGCGGTGGCAATGTCATGAAGCCGAAGCCACTGCTTTGTGAGTATCTTGTTTGAGCTGAGCACCAAGGCTTCAGTGCCTGAACCCGTGTAGGGAATACGCAGGTGATCGAGCAGTGCGGTGACGAGCGGTATCAGCTGGCCACTGTCGTCTATGGCCTCGACCAGATTGAATACCACGTCAGGCCGCTCAGCGCCCAACCGGGCTTTCGCTATCTCCAGGTTCAGGTCGATCGCAAGCGTGCCGGCTTCATATCCGCTGTTTTCCAGTGCTTCCGACACGGATCGAATCTGATCCAGGACGTCGCGCGCATCCGCAGCGGATTCATCCGTTACGTCGTTATGAATGATGAGAACCTTGCCTGCACGCCTCATTGGGAGGGACCCCCGGGCTTATCTGCCAGCCGCTGCGTCCCGCGGCTCAAGGCCGAAGCAACGATACGACGAATCAGCTCGTCATACGGGAGGCCCCTGAACTTGCAGATAAACGGCAGATCCGAGTGTCCGGGGTGCAGGCCGGCAAGCGGATTGGCTTCTATGAAGTTTGGTGTGCCTTCTGTATCCAGCCGAATATCGAGTCGGCCGCCATCCCGGCAACCGAGCGCCCGCCAGGCACCGACAGCCAGGGTCTCCACCTGCTGCAAAAGAAACTCTTCAGTCAGCAACGCATAGCTGACCCTGCCTTCCCAATGTTCCTTGTTATCAAAGGTGTAAATACCTGGATCGGCATTCGGACCGAGCTGTACTTCCATCGTACCGATGGCCTCTGCGGCTGCACCTGTGCCGATGACCCCGACCGTAAATTCCCGGCCTGGCAGGAATTCTTCGACCAGGACGGGCTGGCGATATTGATCGAGCAGAGTCCGGCAGACGGACTCAAGTGCGGCGCGCGACTCCACGCGAGACCTTGCTGAAACTCCCTTGCCGGTTCCCTCCGCTACGGGTTTGGCAAAGAGTGGATAGCAAAGCCCAATCCTCGCGATGTCGGCGGGTGTTTCAATTACGGCGAAGTCGGGCGTAGCCAGGCCATTACCGCGAACTACGTGCTTGGCAATGCCCTTGTGCAAGGTTATCGCACAGGCCAAGGGGTCGGAAAACACGTAGGGAATCTGCCAGGCATCGAGCAGCGCCGGTACCAGTGACTCGCGGCCAAAGCCGTACAGTCCCTCGCAGAAATTGAAGACCAGATCCCATCGGTCGCCGGCCGCCAGCCGGCTGGTTAGCTGCCTGGCGCTACCGATTCTGTCGACCGCCATATCCAGCCGCTGAAGGGCGTCAGCGATCGCGTTTATGGTTTCCGGTTGATCGAACTCTGCAGTGTCGACCTCGCTGTAACCTGCGGCGAGATATTCGTCGCGGAGGTCGTAGGTCAGGCCGACTCGCATCCGGCACTTTCTGGACGGGGATCCGGATAACGGTAGGTGCCGTTGGCGTAATTGCTAAGCAGAAGATCATCACCGTCACGGCCCACGACATAGTCAGGGGCCAGCGGAATCTTGCCACCACCTTCGGGGGCATCAATCACATACGTCGGAACAGCGTACCCGGTTGTGTGGCCGCGCAAACCCCGGATGATCTCCAGCCCCTTCTCGACCGGCGTTCGGAAGTGTGAAGATCCCGAAATCGGGTCGCACTGATACAAATAGTACGGTCGTACGCGTATCCGCAGCAGGCCGTGCATCAGTTCCCGCATGGTCGCGATGCTGTCGTTGATGCCCTTCAGCAGTACGGTTTGGCTGCCCAGCGGGATGCCTGCATCCGCCAGCCTTGCGCAGGCTTCGGCCACCTCTGGCGTCAACTCATCGGGGTGAGTGAAGTGCAGACTCATCCACAGTGGGTGGTAGCGCTTGAGGATTCGGGTCAGCGCCGGGGTAATCCTCTGCGGCTGCACCGCTGGCTGCTTGGAGCCGATGCGAATGAACTCCACGTGCGGAATCTGTCGCAACCGCTGCAGAATCCACTCGAGCCGCTCGTCGTCGAGGCTAAGGGGGTCGCCACCGGAGAGGAGCACGTCACGAATAACCGGTGTCGCTGCGATGTAGTCGATAGCGCGCTCCAGATCGTGCTTGCGGATACTCCGTTCACCAGCCGAGCCCACCATCCGGGCGCGGGTGCAGTAACGGCAGTATACCGAGCAGAAATTGGTCACTAGCAGCAGCACCCGGTCTGGATACCTGTGGACCAGTCCCGGCAAGGGGCTGCTCGCATCCTCGCTGAGGGGGTCATCGGACTCGCCCCTGGACTTCAGGTACTCGCCCAGTACGGGGATTACAGTTCTGCGTAGCGCCTGCGCGGGGTTGTCGCCATCAACAAGGCTCGCGTAATAGGGCGTGATGCCGAGGGGCAGGGCACCGTGATGCGCCTCAATCGCCTGCCGCTCGTCATCGGTCAGGTGGAACATCCGTTCCAGATCCGAAAGGTTGCGAACCCGGTGCCGGTTCTGCCATCGCCAGTCATTCCAGTCACGCATACCCGCTTGCGGGTAAAAGCGCCGACGAAAAGCGTCGCTACGTGTGCTGACAGTGAGTCGCGGGACGGTATGTTTTGAAGTCGGTACGGCGCTAAGGTTTACCGGCGGGAGAAGTAGTGGTGCTTGAACGCCTGGAATCGTAATTCCAGGCGTTGCGCCTGGCGGTTCATCGCCCTCAGCCGGGCCGGCAACAGAATCCGTAGCAGACCTGTCGACAACGGACAACACTCTCGGCATCGAGATCACCTCGCCTGGGCGGAAGAACGATTGAAGATTGTTCGAGACAGTAGCAACTGGAGTCCCTGCGGGGGAAACGTCTTACTGTGATGTGTCTTGATGGCTGACTGACGTTTCTGTCTCGGTCGCCCAGTAATATACGCGCCGGTTTTCGAAATGCAATACAAGTCAAACACCAATAGTTTCTCCTGGATGCCGGATTCCATTTCTCTTCCCGCGCATGGTTGGCAATGCGCATCTGCTGGCATGATCGGCACTGCAGAGGATTACTTTAGTCTGTGTCAGTCCGGCTGGCTGTGAGGTTCCGCAGGAGGCGTCTGAAATGAGTTCCGCAAACCTGCTGTGTGATGAGTGCCAGACGACGCGGCATCTGCTCATGATTCGCCCGAGCCACTTTGGTTTCAATCCCCAGACAGCGGAGTCGAATCAGTTCCAGCGTCCTGCGACGCATTCTGCTGCGGAGCTGTCGGTACAGGCTGCGAAGGAATTTGATGCTGTGGTGACCGCCCTCGACCAGGCAGGTGTACAGGTTTTCGTTGTCGCCGATGTTCCGTATGGCGGGACGCCGGATGCCGTGTTCCCGAACAACTGGATATCGACCCATAGCGATGGCACGGTTGTGCTGTACCCGATGGCAGCGGCTAACGAGGCTGTAGAAAAAGTTCCATGCGGGGATATTGCGCCGCTGATGCAGGCGCATCAAGATCAGATCAGGTCTGTGACAGGGAGCGTTGCCGATGGCCCGCTACAAGGAAGTCGATACCCAAC
>JBATNV010000108.1:0-7801 GCA_049290495.1 Gammaproteobacteria bacterium
GGCCGACGGTCAGGACGAACAGCAACCCGTCATGCCACTGCCCCAGATAACCGCCGACGATGCGCCTTCCATGCACACCTTCGATCCGTGGGAGCGGGCCAACCGATTCACCTACCGGTTCAACGCCCGGGTTGACGAAGCAGTCTTCCTGCCGGTCGCGAACGGTTACCGCCGCCTGCCCACGCCGGTACGTTCAGGCGTGCACAACTTCTTCGGTAACCTGGGCGAAGTCCACAGTATGCTTAACTACGTCCTGCAGGGCCGGCTGGGTCTCGGCGCGCGCAGCCTGGGGCGATTCCTGATCAACAGCACGGTAGGCATCGGCGGCCTGTTTGATGTCGCCACCAAAATAAGACTGCCGGGCGCGCCCACCGGCCTTAGCGCGACCTTGGGAAAATGGGGCATGCATCCGGGGCCTTATCTCGTAATCCCTTTCCTCGGCCCGTCAACCTTGCGGGATGGTATCGGCGTGGCCGGCGACTTCGGGACGTCCTACAGCATCAATGTGGCCGATCTTTATCGCGGCGACAAGACGTGGCTCCTGACGGGCACCGACCTGATCGACAAGCGCGCCAACAGCAGCTTCCGTTACTACGCGACCGGTTCGCCATTCGAGTACGAAACGGTTCGCTTCCTGTACGTGCGCAAGCGCCTGATCGAAGACGATGGCCTGCACAAGCACAGCGCGCCGGAGCCTCGCGATCCCGAGGTCCCTGCCGGGCAATAATTACTGACGACCAGTGCAACCGTGCGGCAGCTCTACAGGACTCCACCTCATGCCACCACTATCAATTCTAGATCTCGCCTTCATTGCGGCCGGCGCGAGCCCTGCCGACGCACTCCGGAATTCGCTGGACCTCGCGCAGCGCGCTGAATCCTGGGGCTATCGCCGCTTCTGGTTGGCCGAACACCACAATATGGCTGGCATCGCGAGCGCGGCGACCGCCGTCGTAATCGGCTATGTTGCCGGGGGCACCAGGACGATCCGCGTCGGAGCTGGCGGCATCATGCTGCCCAATCATGCCCCGCTCGTCATTGCAGAACAGTTCGGCACGCTCGAGTCACTGTATCCGGGCCGGATCGACCTCGGGCTCGGCCGTGCACCAGGTAGCGACCAGCAGACCGTGCGCGCCCTGCGCCGCAATCCTGGCAGCGCTGACACGTTTCCCGACGATGTTCTGGAGCTACAGGCTCTCCTCGGCCCCGTGCAGCCGGGCCAGGTTGTCCAGGCCATTCCGGGTGCCGGACTGAAGGTCCCGTTGTGGATTCTGGGATCCAGCTTGTACGGCGCGCAACTCGCCGCCGCACTGGGTCTGCCCTACGCGTTTGCCTCCCACTTCGCGCCGGATGCGCTGATGCAGGCCCTGACGGTCTACCGCGCCAACTTCCGTCCGTCCGCGGCACTCGACCGGCCGTTTGCCATGGTGGCAGCCAATGTCATCGTGGCAGACACCGATGCGGAAGCGCGCCGTCTCTTCACATCGACCCAGCAGGGCTTCACCAATCTCTTCCGGGGCATCCGTTCACAGTTTCGGCCGCCGATCGACGACATCGACTCGTACTGGTCTCCTGCCGAGAAGATCCAGGTCACGCGAATGCTCGCGTGCTCCTTCATCGGCGCGCCGCAGACGGTTCGCGCCGGGCTCGACGCATTCATTGCACGGACCGGTGCGGACGAATTGATCATCGCTGCCGGGATCCACGACCACGCGGCGCGGCTACGCTCCTACGAACTTCTTGCCGGGTTGCGCCTGGCTGGCGAGCCGTGAGGCCGTCCGGTCACGAGTTGCAGACTGTCTCCGAGCGAGACGGGGATCGCGCCTGAAGGCGCTCCTACTGGTCGGCAAAAGTCCCGCAATGACTCTCGTACGATCGCGGGGACGGCTGACAACTGCCTGAAGTTATTGGTGGTGATGGGTAGAGTTGAACTACCGACCTCAGCATCACACTAGAAACCAACCGCAGTGACCCGAACGCACCCTGCCCATACAGGCCAGAGGCGCATGAATCGGGGCACTGCGGCTGGTGGTCTTACGCTGCCGTCCCGAGCACTTCACTCAATCAGTTTGCACTCAGCAACCCCGCTTGTGATGTTCGGGGTGATTGAACTGCGAATCAGTTGACTCGTACCATCTGATCGCGCAGGTCCTCAGGTACGTCACGCAGCAATACGACTGCAATTCCACCGTCCTTTGTGGGAGGGAGCGCTGCCGCAGATGCGGTCAAGCTGCTGGAGATTGCTTTCGGTGACAAGGTATACATCGCCCCATTCCACGGGTCCACGATGAACCAGCCGATAAGGCCACCAAATATAATATTGCCACCGATATACCAGCCATTTGCACCAGCAGTCAGCTGCACCGTCTGCGGCTGGAAACCGGGCTTGGTAATAGTTACGACGTAGGCCTTCTTTCCCCAATAGGTTCCGTCACTCTTGTCCAACGTCACAGTTGCGGGCGTCTTGCCCTTAAAGACAGCAATCCCCTTCTCGTCTTTGATGTCTATAACCGCCTCGTCGGGCGTACTGGCAACTGAAACCAGTTGCGTCTTATCGCCGACGATAGTGGCGCACCCAACACCTACAATTGCGATGGCCGTCAGCACTAC
The DNA here is from genome assembly GCA_049290495.1 of Gammaproteobacteria bacterium. Classification (GTDB taxonomy): domain Bacteria; phylum Pseudomonadota; class Gammaproteobacteria; order Steroidobacterales; genus SHZI01. The sequence continues at coordinate 2,608 of JBATNV010000108.1, forward strand.
TGTTCCGTACCTGGATGTTGCGTTCATTGGTAGAGCCCCCTGATATTTTTTTGCATTTACACAAGCCCGCATGACCTGTACTAATAATAAGGCATGCTTGACGCATAACAGCACATAATCAGGAACCTGTCACCTTCTGTATTTTAAGGTTGGCTAACGAACCACCCGTGGGAACGCCGGGCGAGATCACTTGTGGATCCAGCAGCTCACCATTGTGCAATTTGTGCACGAGCCTGAATCTCTGGATCAGACGGAACGGCCCCACACAGAGCGGCGCATTTCGGCCACACACGACTCGGTAAGTGCCCGATGAAATTGGTGGTGATGGGTAGAGTTGAACTACCGACCTCAGCATTATGAGTGCCGCGCTCTAACCAACTGAGCTACATCACCACACGGGGGGCCGAATTGTCTTAGGCGGCCTGCCGGGTGTCAAGAAAATGGGGGCGGCGGTCGCGGCCGGGAAGGGATCGCGGCTGAAGCCGCTCCTACACGTTGAAGCGGAAGTGCACCACATCGCCTTCTTGCATGAGGTATTCCTTGCCTTCCAGCCGCAGCCGGCCGGCCTCTTTGGCGCCCTGCTCGCCTTTGCCCTTTATATAGTCATCGTAGGCAATGACTTCGGCGCGGATGAAGCCTTTCTCGAAGTCCGTATGGATGACGCCTGCAGCCTGGGGTGCGGTATCGCCGGCATGCACGGTCCAGGCGCGCACTTCCTTGGGGCCGACCGTGAAGTAGGTCTGCAGGCCGAGGAGTTTATAGCCGGTGCGGATCACGCGATTGAGGCCCGGCTCGCTGAGCTTGAGGTCTTCGAGGAAGGCCTGCTTGTCACTCTCGTCGAGCTGGGCGATCTCGGCTTCGATGGCCGCACAGACCACGACCACCTCGGCGCCGTCTTGAACTGCATGCGCCCTTACCTGGTCGACAAACTTATTGCCACCCAGCCCGCTCTCATCGACGTTGGCCACATACATGACCGGCTTCGCCGTGAGCAGGAACATTTCAGCAACGGCCTGCCGATGTTCATCCGGCACGGGGAAGGTGCGCGCCGGCTGGCCGCTGTCGAGATGTGCCAGCAGTTTCTGCAGCAGGTCACGGCGTACGACGTCTTCTTTCTTGCCAGCCTTCGCCTGCTTCTCGGCTTTTTCTACCGCCTTCTCGACTGCCGCGTAATCGGCGAGCAGCAGCTCGGTGTTGATCACGTCGATGTCGTGGATCGGGTCAATACGCCCCGCGACGTGCACGACGTCTTCATTCTCAAAGCAGCGCACCACATGCGCGATGGCGTGCGTCTCGCGGATGTTGGCAAGGAACTTGTTGCCCAGGCCCTCGCCTTTGGAAGCCCCAGCAACCAGACCTGCGATATCGACGAACTCGACCGTGGCCGGCAGAGTGCGCTCGGGCTTGGCCAGCCCGGCAAGCTGCTGCAGACGCGGATCCGGCACTTCGACGATGCCGATGTTCGGATCGATCGTGCAGAACGGGTAGTTCTCGGCAGGGATCCCCGCCGCCGTCAGCGCGTTGAAAAGAGTGGATTTGCCGACATTGGGCAGGCCGACGATGCCGCAGCGTATAGCCATGAATTGCAACCGGGACGTTCAGAAGGCCGGCCAATTTACAGCAAAAAGCGACAGCCCGTTAATATGAGCGGCTGGTAGCGCCCTTTTGCCGCTTGTGCCTTTGCACCCTGGCCTTTACCCGCTGGCTACTCTATGGCTTGCTGCGTGCCTCAGGAGCCACCGGCGACCCGGCCTTCAGCTCATCCAGCCCCTTGATGCAGATCCTTGCCCACTGCTGAAACAGCCGCCGGAAATCACTGCGGTTGGTTACGCTGTTCGTCCAGGTCACAAAGCCCGTACCGCGTGCCTCGCGGCGGTCTACCGCCATGCCGAGTAATGCACCGCTGACCGAGTCGCGGGCTTTAAGTACCAGCGTGGCCTCACCTGCATCGACCGTGTAGCTACGCGAACTGTCGGGCGACATGACATCCGGCGCGTTGATATAGAGCTTGACGATGGATGGCGACAGGCGCAGGACATCGGCTCCTGGCGCGGTGGCGATGGTATAGCCCGCCTTGCGAAACTCTTCCTGGAATACTTCCATCAGCCCGGAACGGGTGGCTGCCGCGATCTTCTCTGCATCGGCCTTGCTCACCATCCGCGACAGGTTGCGCGTCTCGTTCATGCTGCGCATCCAGTCCTTGTCGAAGGCAACATCGGGCGTATCGATCAACACGGCCTTGAACTGGCGAAAATCGGCACCTGGCAGCAGGTAGGCCTCATCCATGCGCTTGGCCTTGACCGCGACCAGGCCATCGAGATCAGGTGCCGTCGCTGCCAGAACAGGCATCGAAAGGACCAGCAGAGAGAGCATGGCCTTGAAAAGATATCGTGAAAGAGCATTCATCGACTTGAGCTCCATGCAACAAGCAACTGAAAGCCAGCCTGCGCCGGCGAGCACACGTTGGCACCAGTTCAATAGGATAGCGCAGCACGCACCCGCCCGGACGCCCGCTTTGTGGGCGTCCGGTGTGCAGAGCGGCACCAGGTCATGAAACGGATTTAGCGCTCGGCGCCTCCGAAGCGCATCTTGGCGACAAGTCCGTAGGTGCGCAGGCTCGGATAGGAGATCGAGGTGCGGAAGGGCGGGAAATCGTCAAAGTTTGAGGCTTGCTGAAAGCGTGCCGGATTCTGCTTTCCCTGGATATCATCGTCGTTGGTCCAGTAAATGTCCCGGAACGCTGCAATGGGGTTGCTGTTATCGAACAGGTTGCGGACCCAGAACTCAATCGAGTAGCGCGGTGACTGGACGCCGAGGCGCAGATTGACGTTGGTGCGAGGCGGCAGCCAACCCTCATTGTCATTGCCTATAAAAATCTTGCCGAGGTAATTCGCGTCAGTGCGCGCGAACCAGGTCCAGTCGCCGGTCAGATTCCTCTCGTAACGCAGCGATGCACTGGCCGTCCATTCAGGCTGGCGCATCTGCGTATTGCCCGATACATCGCCAGACAATTTTTGGCACTGGCCGCCCTTTGCGTCCTGCTGGTCAACTGGCAGGGCCTGGATCGCTGAAGGCGCACAGCTTGGCTCGTTTGTGTACAAGCTCGGGAACAGGGAGAAGGTATCCATCTGTGCGTTTTTAAGCACGGAGTCTGTCCAGCTGGTTGTGAGCTGCCCGCTAAGGTTTTCCGTGATACCGACATCGGCAGTAATCTCCCAGCCCCACACCCTGGCGTCTCCGGAGTTGGTATTCAGGGCTTCCAGCTGGGTGAAGGGCAGACCGCTTACCGGCGAACGATCGCTGAGCTGGCGCAACACGATGTCGGTCCAGTCATTGTAGAAAACCGCCATATCCAGGCCAATTCGCCGGTCCGACGTGAAGCCCTTGATGCCAAGCTCATAGGCCATCAGCTTCTCGGGGTCGAACGTATTCGTGAACACTTCCGTAGCGACACCAGCGTCCGTACGAACCTCGGCAGGAAGGATCTGCAGACCACCGGGTTTCTCGCCGCGGGCCACGGATCCGTATGCCATCCAGCCACTCTCGAACTTGTACTTGAGGCTCAGCCGCCCCGTGATGGTTCTGAAGCGTGCGCTGCCGGACTGCTGCCCCGGCGCACAGGCGCCATCCTCGAACGGGTGGACGATGCCGTCTCCGTTCGTATCCAGAGTCGGATTGTTCGGGTCGTCTGTGGGTATGGGAATACAGGATTCCATGACGCGCAAATCGAAAAAGTCGTCGCCGCAGTCAGCCACCGGCGGGTCGTTGAAAGGGAATGTGCTCGCTTCATAGGGCCCATAGGGGTCGTGCGCAGCGTCATTGGGCTGAGTGCAACGCTTGTACTGGTAGTTGTAGGCCTTCTGGGCTTCCTGCGCGTAACGGAGTTCAGCCCCGGCCGTCCACGCATCGGTGAGGTCAAAATCAAGGGATCCGAATACGGACCAGGACTCGGTCTCTTCGCGCGACCGAATGCGAACATCCGGATCAATGGCGCCACCGGGGCTCAGGGACTGGCCAAATATGTACGAACCGATGGCCAGCGAGGTGGGATAGGCGGCGGGGCCGATGCCCACATCCATAAAGGAACCCGGAAATTGCGCGATGGCGATCGGGTCGCCCGGATAGTCTTTCTGGGTAACGTTGTAATAGTAAAAACCACCCGTGTAGCGCAGCGGCTGATTCTGCAGGCTGGTGAAGCGAATTTCCTGGCTCCACTCCTCAACATGAGATCCGTTTTCGACGTTGTATACGCCCATCGGCGTACGCGCCCAGCCAAACGGTGCGTTGCAACTGGGGGGAGGCACAACGGTAGTTGCATCAGGGCAATACACAAGCGGTATCGAGTCGCCCGAACTGCGATTGAAATCTGAAACACTGTTTTGTTCAGTATCAGAATAGCCGGTCAGAAAATGGAAGGTACCAAACTCCTGCTCCCAGCCAATATTGAGGTTGCCACGGAGCAGGTCGCGGTCCTCGCCAAGAGCCTGGGCGAGCTTCGGCATTGAATCACGGGTAATCGAATTCGGCAGCAGCACCATATTCGGAAACTGCGCGGGATCCAGCCTGTCTGGTAAGCCGGCCAGATTCGGTATCCGGCCACACCAGTTCTGCAGGCGCGGAAACGGCCCCTGAGTTGCATTCTCTGTCGTCGTCTCTACCTGGTCCTCGCAATTGGCGGGCAAACCGCCGACGGCGGCATCATCAATCTCGTCGTTGGAACTGTAGAGACCCAGGTTGATATCCAGGTTATCCGCAGGTCGCCAGCGTAGACGTCCTTGCAGGCTGCGATAACGATAGCCGCCAATGTCGTTCTCGGGCGCGATCGTGTTGTCGTAGGAGCCATCCCATTCGTCGTACATGGCAGACACGCGGCCAGTCAGGGTATCTCCCATGAGAGGACCACTGACTTCGCCCATGATGCGCTGCTTGCCACGGTTGCCCAGCTCGGTTTCAACTTTGGACTCGAATACATCGCTGGGTGCCTTGGTCACATAGTTGATCGCACCGGCAAACGCGTTGCGGCCATACATGGCGCTTTGCGGGCCCTTCAGGACCTCGATTCGCTCCACGTCAAGCTGGCTGAAGTTGAGACCCTCGCGTCCGGAAACATAGACACCGTCCACAAAGATTGCCGTCGCGTTGACGCCGAAAATGTCCTGGGGCACAACCCCGCGGATAACCGGAACCGGCAGGT
>JBATNV010000109.1:0-2258 GCA_049290495.1 Gammaproteobacteria bacterium
CACCTGCACATATTCACGATCGAAGAGGTTGCGACCCCACAGCTCGAACTGCCAGCGTTTGTCATCCGGCCCGAGGCCGATCCGTCCGTTCCAGACCATATAGGAACTCTGGTCCTTGTTCGGATCGAGGTTGGAGCCGGTATTCATGTCGCTGTTGAAGCGGAAGTTGATATTCAGGAACCCGGTCAGGCCACTGGTGACCGGCTGCTCCCAGTTTGCGGAACCGGTGGTACTCCAGTACGGAGCATTGGTCAGCCGTTTGTCGCGGAGATCCGGGTTGCCGCCTGTGCCGTCGTATGAGACGTCGTCGTCATAGCGCGTATCTGCATAGGTCACGCCGCCAGCCAGCGTGAGCTGGTCGAGCGGACGTGTCTGTACTTCCACCTCGACACCCTTGCTGGTAACGCCACCGATGTTGTCGACGACGAAGTTCAGGCCGTTAAACGAGTTCAGCTGGAAATCGTCGAACTCGTTCCAGAAGACGGCGACATTGAGCTGAACCGAATCGAGGAGCACGCCCTTGGCGCCGATCTCCCAGGCGTCGACCGTCTCCGGGTCGAACTCCAGCTGACTGACATTGGGTGCAAAGGGATTGAGACCGCCCCGGTCCAGGTTAAAGCCGCCGGCCTTGTAGCCTCGTCCGTATGAGGCATAGCCGAGCCAGCCCGAGGCAAAATCGTAGGCGTAGCCGAGCGTACCTGTGACCTCATCGTCCTCGTGCGAGCCCCGGTAGTTGCCGTCGACGAGCGGGCTGATCAGCGGCAGGCAGCCCAGCGCTGTAGTGGCTGGCTTGAGCGGAGCGAGCGACGGCGTTGTGTTGGCCAGGATCAGGCCGCAGGCCGCGTTGTCAGAGGTGATGGCCGCACCCAGGTCCTTGTCTTCAGAGGTGTAGCGCAGGCCGAGCGTGATCCGCGATGCATCGCTGAGGTGCCAGATGTTGTGGGTAAATACTGCCCAGCCCGTGGTGTCCTGGCCAAACTTGTCGCTGATCGCACCATCACCATCGCTAAATACCGTGCCGGGCGCGAGACCGGTAAATGCTGTCAGGGTGTACGGTGTGGGTGAACCGCCAGCCTGAAGCAGGCCATTGACGAAGGACTCATAGTCGGCACCGGTGCGCACCGCATCGCGCACATCCAGTTGTTCATCGATGTAGTACAGGCCCACCAGCCAGTCGACCTGCCCGCGTGTACCCGCCAGCCGCAGTTCCTGGGTCAGGGTCTTGAACCTGTTGCCATAGGTGCCGGGATCCCGATAAAGGATATCGGCGTCTGTATAGTCGATGTCCTGCGAGCGGTTTGCATCCCAGTCACGCCAGGCCGTGATCGAGGTGAGGGTCGTGCCGTCCATGTCCCAGTTCAGTTCAGCAGATATGCCCCACTCATCGGTGTCCTGGTCGTAGCCCCGATCGGTATTGGCGTACATGTTGCGATCGTAGGGGCGGGCAGGGTTGATGACGGTACCGCCAAGCGTACCGATCACGGCGCTGGTCGGGCCGGCCTCGTAAGTGACAGCGGCACAGCAGGATTCCTTGCGCTTCGAGTAATCGGCGATCACGCGCAGGTCCAGGTCGTCGCTGATCTGGCTGGACAGCTGGCCGCGCAGCAGGTATCGGTCGCGGTCGTTGTAGTCGGTGCCGGTCGACAGTTCGTCGATGAAGCCATTGCGCTGTGTGACGCTCGCATCAAGTCGCAGTGCAAGCTTGTCACCGGCAACCGGGCCGGTGATGCCACCGCTCAGCCGCCAGTAGTCATAGTTGCCAACACTCAGATCGGTATAGGCGCTGAGTTCCTCTGTATCCGGGCCCTTGGTGACGACGCTGATGAGGCCGGCTGTCGCATTTTTGCCAAACAGTGTGCCCTGTGGTCCGCGCAGTACTTCGATGCGTTCTACATCGCCGAGATCGGTCAGTGCCACGTTGTTCCTGTTGCGATAGACGCCGTCGATGAATACGGCGACTGATGATTCCAGGCCGAGGTTGTCACCCGTGGTGCCGACACCGCGGATCCGCGCGGTCGTGCCGGCGGTCTCTGACTGTGTACTGGTGAGGATGAGGCTGGGCGCTAGGATAGTGAGGTCGCGTATGTCTTCAATACCGGCGACCTGAAGCGTTTCCGCCGAGTATGCCGAGATGGCAATTGGCACGTCCTCGATGCTCTGCGCACGCTTTTGTGCGGTCACGACGATTTCTTCGATGGGCTGGTCGGCGGCCAGTACGGGCCAGGCGAACGGGAGACTCAGGAGAATGGCAGCAGAAG
>JBATNV010000110.1:0-2769 GCA_049290495.1 Gammaproteobacteria bacterium
GATGGCCATGAAAAAGCCTCGTTTCAGCCAGGTTACGAGTTGCGCGGCAAATACACGATCTTTGCCGAAGGCTGCCGTGGTCACCTCGGCAAGGAACTCATGGAGACTTACCAGCTGCGGGCAAACTGCGACCCACAGCACTACGGCCTCGGCATCAAGGAGATCTGGAGTATCGATCCGGCCAAACACCATGAAGGACTCGTGGTGCACACCTTCGGCTGGCCGCTCGACAACAGTACCGAGGGCGGCGGCTTCGTCTATCACGCCGCGGACAACCAGGTTTATCTGGGCTTTATCGTCGCGCTTAACTATCGCAATCCTTATCTGAACCCCTACGAGGAGTTCCAGCGCTGGAAGCATCACCCGCGCATTCGCGACTGCCTGGATGGCGGGCAGCGGGTCAGCTATGGTGCGAGGACCGTCAACAAGGGTGGTCTGCAGTCGCTGCCGAAGCTGGTATTTCCCGGTGGCCTGCTTTCCGGGTGTGAGGCCGGGTTCCTGAACGGCGCGAAGATCAAGGGATCCCACACGGCGCTCAAGACCGGCATGCTGGCTGCCGAGTCGGTGTTTGCGGCTCTGGGTCAGGGCGATGCGGCGCCCGCTGAACTCGATTCCTTCGAGACGGCTGTCCGCGAATCCTGGGTATGGCGCGAGCTGCATGTCGCGCGCAACTTTGGTCCGGCACAGAAGAAATTCGGCATGTTTCTCGGCAGCGCCTTCATCTGGCTTGATCAGAACGTGTTTGGTGGCCGTCTGCCTTTCACGCTGCACAGCCGCCAGCCGGATCATGCCGGACTGCAACTTGCTGCTAACGCCGCACAGATCAGCTATCCGAAGCCAGATGGCAAGTTCAGCTTCGATCGCCTGTCATCGGTGTTCCTGTCGAGTACCAATCATGAAGAAGACCAGCCCTGTCATGTGCTGCTGGACCCAGCTGTGTCCCTGGAGCGCAACCTGCCGCTCTACGCGGAGCCTGCCCAGCGTTATTGTCCTGCCGGCGTGTATGAAGTGTTGACTGGCACAGATGGGCAGCCGCGCCTGCAGATCAACGCGCAGAACTGCGTGCACTGCAAGACCTGCGACATCAAGGATCCAGCGCAGAATATCCGCTGGGTGACACCCGAAGGCGGCGGCGGCCCGAACTACTCCGGGATGTAAGGCGGCGGACTGATCCGCCTCACAAAACTTCTATTGCCGTCGCGATTGCTTCACCGCCACCGATGCAGGCGGTGGCAATGCCGCGTTTTCCACCGCGTATTTTCAGCGCATTGATCAGCGTGGTGATGATGCGCGCACCGGTCGCGCCGATGGGATGGCCGAGCGCACAGGCGCCGCCAAGCACGTTTACGCGCTCGTGTGATACACCCAGGTCACGCATCGCAGCCAGCGTGACGCAGGCAAAAGCCTCGTTGATTTCGAACAGGTCGACATCGCTAACTTTCCAGTTGATGCTTGCCAGCAGCTTCTTTACCGTCGGGCCGGGTGCCGTCGTGAACCAGGCCGGTTCCTGCGCGTGGCTGGCTTGCCCGACAATCCGCGCGAGCGGCTTCAGTCCGCGGCGCTGTGCTTCGGATGCGCTCATCAACAACAGCGATGCGGCACCGTCGGAGATCGAGGAGGAAGTCGCGGCGGTCACCGTGCCATCTTTGCCGAATGCCGGTCGCATGGTCGGGATGCGTTGCAGGTCGCAACGCTCCGGTTCCTCATCTGCGCTGATAACGATCTCGCCCTTTCGGCCCTTGACCATGACCGGCGCAATTTCTGCAGCAAAATTGCCGGCGCTGGCAGCGGCGAGCGCACGCTTAACCGACTCGATGGCGAATTCATCCTGCTCTGTACGCGAGAATCCGTAAGTCTTCGAGGTGGCGTCACCGAAGATGCCCATCATCTGGCCGTCATAGGGATTCTGCAGGCCGTCATAAAACATGTGATCGAGCACTTCCTGGTGTCCCATCCGGTAGCCAGCGCGTGCCTTCGGCAGCAGGTATGGCGCATTGCTCATCGATTCCATGCCGCCGGCAAGCACGATGGAGGCGCTGCCCGCGCGGATCATGTCAGCGCCGAGATGTACTGCCTTCATGGCGGAGCCACAGACCTTGTTGATCGTGGTGGTGGGTACCGAGTCCGGCAGCCCGGCGGCGAGGGCGGCCTGTCGCGCTGGCGCCTGACCGAGCCCGGCCGTCAGTACACAGCCGAGCAGGACTTCGCTGATATCTGCAGCCGGAATGCCGCAGTCGCTGACGCAGGCCTTGCTGGCAATTGCCGAAAGCTGGTGTGCTGTAACCGGGCTCAGGGCGCCCTGAAAAGCACCGATGGGCGTGCGGCGTGCCGCAACGATAACGATCGCATCCTGAGTCAAAACGTCTCTCCACTGAGCTGGCCATGGCCGTATGGCGGCCGATTATGCGGTGCAAAATGACCTGCGCCAACCACGGATTTCCCCTAAGTCTTGTCCAAAGCGGAACTTATGCCAGCTGGTGCTGCAACAAATCCGGCTCGTTAAGGTCTTCAAGGATGCTGAGACGCGCCTGTTCCCGCAGTGTATGAACCGCGTTGTCGCCGCTGGCGCGCAGCGCAGGTTTGATGATGACGTCGATGTTGCCGGGCCGCGGCAGCCGTCTCGCGGCAGGCAGCATGGCCCTACTGCCGCGGATGATTACCGGTACGACCGGAAGGTTGCCGCGTACGGCGGCGGCAAAGGCACCGTTGTGAAAACGCCGCAGCCCTGGCTCGGCAAAGAAGCTGCCTTCGGGGAAAAAAGCCAGTGAT
>JBATNV010000111.1:0-9276 GCA_049290495.1 Gammaproteobacteria bacterium
ACCGACTCCGAAGAGGTGATCCGGCAGCGCCTCAGCCAGGCCTTCGACGATATGGCGCACTGGCAGGAGTTTGACTACGTCGTGATCAACAGTGACCAGCAACAGGCCGGCGATGAACTGAGCGCCATCATCCAGGGCCATGGACAACATCTCTCGGCGCAGTTGGCTGAGCGTGCGGCCGTAGTGAGAACGATCATCACCGGCTGAACAACAGTCACACACTTAGACCAAGTTGGCATAAGTGATTGCAGTGCAACCGGCGTGGCGGCTAGAGTCCCGCTCCCGCTACCCGCACCATCCACCAGGAATACGCAATGGCCCGCATTACCGTCGAAGACAGTCTGCAAAACGTCTCCAACCTGTTTGAGCTGGTGCTGGTAGCCGCCAAGCGCGCCCGCCGCATCGCCAACGGTGCCGAGCCGCTGGTCGACCGCGAGAACGACAAGCCCACGGTCATCGCGCTGCGCGAAATCGCTGAAGGCCTCGTAACCCGGGATCTGCTCGCCGAAGCCGACCAGACGCCGGAAGACCGGATGGCGCGTGAACAGGCCCAAATGGCACTGACGGAGGTGCCGCTGCGCCTGGACCAGCTGGATGACGATATGCCGGACTGATACGGCAATTCGCGAGAATTGCCGTTGCGGCCACACCGGCCGGCAGGGACGGCGCTAGAATCCCTGCTATGGACTACGCTGCCACCATTCTCAATCATCTGCCACTGAAACGTCGCACCAGCGGGCTGGCCGGCCTGCTGGCCAAGACCTCCTACCTGACGCGCCAGCAGCTGAAGCTGATTACCGAAGCGCACGACTTCAGCGCCAGTCGTCACGAAGGACAGAAGCGGCAGTCCGGCGATGCCTACATCACACATCCACTCGCCGTTGCGGGCATTCTCGCTGACCTCCATCTGGACTACCCGAGCATCGCTGCTGCGCTTCTGCACGATGTCATCGAAGACACGCCGACAGTCAAGGAGGAAATCGCCCAGAAGTTCGGCGCCGAAATCGCTTCGCTGGTCGACGGCGTCAGCAAACTGGAGAAGCTGAACTTCAACAGCCGCAGCGAGCTGCAGGTCGAAAGCTTCCGCAAAATGATGCTCGCGATGGTGCAGGACATCCGCGTGATCCTGCTCAAGCTCGCCGACCGCCTGCACAACATGCAGACGCTGGACTCGGTGCCGCCAGAGAAGCAGAGCCGTATTGCCCGCGAAACCCTCGAGATCTACGCGCCGATCGCCAACCGCCTGGGCATGAACTCGCTCAAGACAGAACTGGAGGATCTCGGCTTCCGCTACGCGCACCCGTTCCGCTATCGCGTGCTCGACAAGGCCGTACGCCGGGCCGAGGGCAACCAGCGCCAGTTCGTCAAGAATATTTCCGAGAAGCTCAAGAAGGCGCTACGCGACACGGACCTGGGTGCGACTGTGACCGGACGCAAAAAGCATCTCTACAGCATCTACCGGAAGATGGAGACGAAGAAGCGCTCGATGTCCGACATCGCCGATGTCTTCGGGTTTCGCGTCATCGTCAATTCAGTGGATGAGTGCTACCGCGTGCTGGGCGTCGTGCACCAGATCTACAAGCCGATGCCCGGGCGGTTCAAGGATTACATCGCGATTCCGCGCATCAACGGTTATCAGTCCTTGCACACCAGCCTGTTCGGACCCGACGGTACGCCGATCGAAGTACAGATACGCACCGTCGAGATGGCGAGCGTTGCCGACTCGGGTGTCGCAGCGCACTGGCAGTACAAGGACACCGACGAGGAAGTGCCCCCACCCCAGGCACGCGCCCGCGAGTGGCTGGCGAGCATCGACGAGATGCAGTCGTCTGCCAACTCAGAAGAATTCATGGAACACGTCAAGGTCGACCTGTTCCCCGATGCCGTCTACGTCTTCACGCCGAAAGGCGAAATCATGCGTCTGCCGCGCGGCGCAACCTGCGTCGACTTCGCCTATGCGGTGCACACGGATGTCGGCAACCGCTGCGTTGCTGGCAAGATCGACCGGCGACTCGTGCCCTTGCGCACCCAGATTGAAAACGGCCAGACCGTCGAGATCATCACGGCAAAGACCGCCCGGCCGAATCCGAGCTGGGTCAATTTCGTGGTTACAGCAAAAGCTCGCGCAGCCGTGCGCCAGTACCTGAAAAACCTGCGCCAGAACGAGGCGCAGGACCTGGGTCGACGGCTGCTCGATCAGGCCATGCGGGACGCCGGTACGCCCTTGCGCAAGATCAGTGATGAACGGATGCAGGCGATGTTGACCGAGCTCAAGTTAAAGAGTGCCGACGAGCTTTTTCGGCAACTTGGCCTGGGTGAACGCCTGGCACCGCTGGTCGCCAAGACTATCCTGCAGCCAGCCACGCCATCGGTCGCAGCCGGTGCATCCCCGGACCCCGCAGCAGCACCGACACCGATTGCGATCGCCGGTACTGAAGGGCTGGTCGTTTCCTATGCGCGCTGCTGCCACCCGATCCCGGGCGACCCGATCATGGGCTATCTGAGCGCCGGTCGCGGTGTGGTGATACACCGCAATGTCTGCGGCAATCTGAGCGAATACCGCAAGCAGCCGAACAAGTGGATCACGGCAAGCTGGCAGCCCGGCATAGACCGGGAGTTCTCCGCCGAGATACGCATTGATGTGGACAACCGGCCCGGTGCGCTCGCCGAAGTCGCCAGCCGGATCGCGGATGCGGGCTCGAACATCGAACAGGTTTCGATCGACGAGCGCCATGATGATTCGGCGGCCATGCTGTTTTCAATCCTGGTCCGCGACCGCAAGCAGCTCGCCCAGGTCATCCGCAGCATCCGGCGCATGAACGTCGTCAAGAAACTGAGTCGCACCTGTACCTGATCCCGTTCTGGAGTTTTTTAAGCCATGACCAGACAAGCCATCAACAGTCAGAATGCGCCCGCTGCGATCGGCACCTATTCGCAGGCCATCCAGGCCGGTGGCGCGGTGTATCTGTCAGGCCAGCTACCGCTGGATCCGGCTACCGGCCAGCTCATCGAAGGTGATATGCGTGCGCACGTCCGGCAGGTATTCACCAATCTCGCGGCCGTTGCGGCAGAGGCATGCACTTCACTGGACAGTGCCGTCAAGGTCACGGTATTCCTGACCGATCTGACGCACTTTGGCATCGTCAATGAAGTAATGGCGGAATTTTTCACACAGCCCTATCCCGCCCGTGCGGCGATCGGTGTCGCTTCCCTGCCGCGCGGTGCCGCTGTCGAGGCGGATGCAATCCTCGTTCCCTGAACTCCGCTCGCTGCGCGGAGTCGGACCGGCCGCTGAAGAACGCCTGCTCCGGCTGGGCATCAGTCGGCCGCTGGATCTGTTGTTCCTGCTGCCACAACGCTACGAAGATCGCACGCGACTGACGCCGCTCGGCGCCCTCAGGCCCGGACAGCGTGCCGTCATTGAGGGAACGATCGCCGTGGCGGATGTCGTGTTCCGGGGACGGCGCAGCCTGCTGGTGCGGATCACCGATCCCACGGGCCAGTTGACCCTGAGGTTTTTTCATTTCTCGCGCGCCCAGCAAAACAGCCTCGCCGCCGGAGCACGTCTGCTCTGCTATGGCGAAGTGCGCCCCGGCCCGCTGGGGTCGGAAATGGTGCATCCGGAGTATCGGCTGCTGCAGCCCAATCAATCCGCACCGCTCGAAGACCGTCTGACGCCCGTGTACCCCACGGTTGAAGGCCTGGCACAGTTTCGCATCCGTGACCTCACCGACCAGGTGCTGAGCCGGTATCTGGATACACTGCCGGACACGTTGCCCGATACAGAGACCGCGCGCCTGAACCTGCCTGCGCTGCGCGATGCGCTGCAATTCGTCCATCGGCCACCCACGGGTGCCGATCTGCAATTGCTGAGCAGCGGCCTGCACCCCTGCCAGCGACGACTGGCGCTGGAAGAAATGCTGGCGCATCACCTGAGCCTGCGCCAGATCCGCGAACGTGCACGTGAAGACCAGGCCATCGCCTTGCCGGCGACGCTGGGGTCCGCCAGCAATTTGCGCGAGCGCTTCACGCGCAAGCTCGGTTTCAGTCTGACTGGTGGGCAGATGGCGGCCCTCGCCGATATCGACACCGATCTCGCCCAGCCCCATCCGATGATGCGGCTGGTGCAAGGCGACGTGGGCTGCGGCAAGACCGTAGTCGCGGCTGCAGCAGCACTGACTGCCATCGCGCATGGCCATCAGGTCGCCGTCATGGCGCCGACCGAACTGCTGGCCGAGCAGCACCGCAATACTTTCCAGCGCTGGTTTGAGCCACTTGGCATCCGTGTGGTCTGGTTATCCGGCAGCCTGCGGAAACGGGCGCGCGAGCAGGCCTATGCGGCAGCAGCTGATGGCTCCGCACAGCTGCTGGTCGGCACCCATGCGCTGTTCCAGGCGGGCCTTTCCTATCGCAGTCTGGCGCTGGTGGTCGTCGATGAGCAGCACCGCTTCGGCGTGCATCAACGGCTGCAACTGATGGACAAGGGCGCGAGCCAGGCAGCGCGGCCACATCAGCTGGTCATGACTGCGACACCGATTCCGCGCACGCTGGCCATGACGCTCTACGCCGACCTAGACACCTCAGTCATCCGTGAGCTGCCGCCCGGCCGCCAACCCGTGACGACCATCGCGCTGCCTGACAGGCGACGCGCCGAAGTGGTCACCCGGGTACGCGATGCCTGTCGGAGCGGCGCGCAGGCTTACTGGGTTTGTCCGCTGATCGAAGAATCGGAGCACCTCGAGTCGCAGGCCGCGGAGCCGACTGCAGCGGCACTTGCCGAAGCCTTGCCCGAAATCCGCGTCGGCCTGATTCACGGCCGGATGAGCAGCACGGAGAAGGAACGGGTGATGAAGGCCTTTGTGGCTGGTGAGCTGCAGCTGCTGGTTGCAACCACTGTCATTGAAGTGGGTGTCGATGTGCCCACCGCCAGCCTGATGATCATCGAGAACGCCGAGCGCCTCGGCCTTTCACAGCTGCACCAGCTGCGCGGCCGGGTTGGGCGCGGACGTGACGCCAGCGCCTGCGTACTGCTTTACCGTAGCCCGCTGGCCGAAATGGCACGCGCGCGGCTGGAAGTATTGCGCGCTACCAACGACGGCTTCGAAGTGGCGCAGCGCGACCTGGAACTGCGCGGACCCGGAGAGGTACTCGGTACCCGCCAAACCGGCCTGATGCAGTTACGGGTCGCCGATCTGGTCCGCGATGCAGACCTCGCACCGGCCGTACAACGGATTGCGCGCGAACTGCTGGCAACCGCTTCACCAGCCATTGAGGAACTCAGACATCGCTGGATTGGCGCCAGCGACCGCTACGGCGCGGTCTGATTTCCTTGCTGACAGCGAGCGAAGCTCGGCTAGACTTGGCCCGGGAATTCATATGACCTCTGATTCATTGCACGGTATCAGCCGATTTGGCGCCGGACTTGTCGAACAGGCCCGGCAGTATGTGCGGCTCATGCGCCTCGACCGGCCGATCGGCACCTGGCTTTTGCTGTGGCCGACGCTTTGGGGCCTCTGGATTGCGGGTAGTGGACGCCCGCAGGCACGCTACTTCATCGTCTTCGTGGCCGGCGTAATCGTGATGCGTTCAGCCGGCTGCGTGATCAACGACTTTGCCGATCGACGTATAGATGGCGAGGTGCAGCGAACCCGCGACCGGCCACTTGCAGCCGGCAAGGTCGCACCGGTTGAGGCACTCGCGCTGTTTGCCGTACTTGGACTGATTGCGCTGGCACTGTTGCTGATGCTCAATCCACTGGCGCAACTGCTGGCGCTCGGCGCTGCCATGCTGACCGTCATCTATCCTTTCAGCAAGCGCTGGCTGGCCGCACCGCAATTCGTGCTGGGCGCCGCTTTTGGCTGGGGTATCCCGATGGCTTTTGCGGCGGAAACCGGCGATGTGCCGCGTCTTGCCTGGCTGCTGTGGCTGAGCGTGGTGGTCTGGGCCGTGGTCTACGACACCATGTATGCGATGGCTGACCGGGATGACGATCTGCGTATCGGCATGAAGTCGACGGCCATCCTGTTTGGCAGCGCAGACCTGTTCATCATCGGGCTGCTGCAGCTGGTGCTGATTACGGGTCTGCTGCTCACCGGGCGTGAGGCCGGACTCGGCGGCTGGTACCAGGCAAGCGTTGCCGTTGGAGCCCTTCAGCTCCTCGCGCAACTGCTGGCCATTCGCGGACGCGAACCCGCCGCATGCATACAGGCGTTTCGTGCCAACAACATGTTCGGCGCGACCATCTTTGCCGGCATCGTGCTCGACTACACCTTCAGCCTGCCGGTTTAAGTCGGGCTGGGCGAGTTCCGGGCCAGCCACGGGATCGCCGCTTCGCGTCAACTGCCGGGATCGAGGGCATGGGCGACCGTCCAGAGCTGCAGGCTGGCAGCACCGGCCCGGCGCAGCGCGCCAGCGACGGCTTCAGCGGTTGCGCCCGTCGTCAGCACATCGTCGATCACCAGCAGATGGAGGCCTGGCCGCAGCGGGTGTGCGAGGAAAGCGGCGTGCAGGTTCTTGCGTCGCTCGGCGGCACTGAGCGTTGACTGCGCCGGCGTGGCGCGTACCCGCTCGCAAACTCCCATGGCCAGCCGCCAGTCAAGCTGCCGGCACAAGCCGCGGGCAATCTCTTCCGCCTGATTGAAGCCGCGCTCCGCCTGGCGTCGCCAGTGCAGGGGTACCGGCACAACCAGATCAGGAGCCCGGATAACGTCCGGTCTGCGCACGGCAAGCAGTTCGCCCAGTGCCCTGGCAGTTGCCAGCTGCTTGCCGAACTTGGCCTCCGTGATCAGGCGATCGACCGGATACTCGTAGGCGAGTGCCGACCAGACCTGATCGAATCCCCGCACCGTCGGCACGCGGTATGGCGGCAGCCAGGGCAGATCGACAAGACACCCGGCACACAGCGGCCGTCGTGCGATCGACTGCCCACACAGCGCACAGCGTGGCGGGAGGAACACATCGAGAATTTCGTCAACCTTGACCCAGCCCATAAGTTGACAGACCCAGCAAGCAGTCCAGATACTGGTGTTCTATTTAACGCGCCATGCAGTCGGCCGGCTGCAGGCATTACCGGGATTTTTGACTGGAAATGAGCAATTCAGCACCAACGACTGTCCGTAACGACTGGAGCGTCGCCGAGGTCACCGGGCTGTTCCAGCTGCCCTTTCACGAGCTGTTGTTTCGCGCCCATTCGATCCATCGGCAGTGCTTCGATCCGGCCGAGGTGCAGATCAGTACATTAATGAGCATCAAGACCGGCGGCTGTCCCGAGGACTGCGGCTATTGCTCGCAGAGCGTGCACCACAGTACCGGCCTCGCCGCTTCGGCGCTCGCGCCAGTCGATGAGGTGATCCGTACTGCAAGGGCGGCAAGGGACCGGGGCGCCACGCGCTTCTGCATGGGTGCGGCCTACCGCAACCCCAAGCCCAGCCAGATCGGCAAGATCGCTGAAATGATTCGCGGCGTGCACGAGCTCGGCATGGAAACCTGCGCCACGCTCGGCATGCTGAGCCCGGACCAGGCCGAAACGCTGCGCAATGCCGGCCTCGACTATTACAACCACAACCTCGATACCTCCGAGGCCTACTACCCGCAGATCACCACAACGCGCAGCTATGGAGACCGGCTCGATACGCTGAAGACCGTGCGCGATGCCGGACTGAAGGTCTGCTGCGGCGGCATCATCGGCCTCGGCGAAGCCGAACAGGATCGAATCGAACTCCTGCATACGCTGGCCACCCTGGCGGAGCACCCGGACAGTGTGCCTATCAATCAGCTCGTACAGGTCGAGGGCACGCCGCTCGCGACAGAGTTGCAGGCGTCCGGCCAGAGGGTTGACCCGCTGGCCTTTGTCCGCGTTATCGCGGTGGCGCGCATCCTGATGCCAGCCTCGCGGGTCCGGCTCTCGGCCGGCCGCACGGAAATGTCCGACGAGCTGCAGGCGCTGTGTTTTTTCGCCGGCGCCAACTCGATCTTTTACGGGGACTGTCTGCTGACCACACCGAATCCGGCTGCGGACCGCGACCGCAACCTGCTCGACCGGCTGGGCATGCGCCCGGAGGCGCGCGCGAACTGAGCGCGCTTGCAGGCGAACCCCGCTTATGCCAATCCCTCCCGCGCCAGCTTCGGGCATACCAGCTCCGGTCGACAGGATCAGGCTTCTGCCGTCAGGCATTGACCCGCATAAGGTCAAGCGTTCTTTTGCCCGCGCAGCGGGCAGCTTCGACGGCGCCGACTTCCTGCAGACCGAGGTTCGCAACCGTTTGCTCGACCGACTGAAGTGGCTGCGGCTGGAACCTGAGCGCGTACTGGATCTCGGCGCCGGAACCGGCCGGGCGCTACCGGGCCTGGCAGCGCACTTTCCGGCCGCCGAGCTGATCGCGCTCGATCTGACCGAGGACATGCTCAGGGTTGCCGCCCGGCGAGAGGGCGTATCACCGCTACTGATCTGCGGCAATGCCAGCCGGCTACCGCTGGCCGACGCCTCGGTGGATGTGGTGTTCTCCAGTCTGATGATCCACTGGTCTACCTCTCTGGACAGCCTGTTCGCAGAAGTCCGGCGCGTGCTGCGCTATCCAGGGGTATTCAGTTTCGCCACGCTCGGACCCGGTTCCTTCCGTGAACTGCGCGAGGCCTGGCAGGCCGTAGATGATGGCGCTCATGTGATGCCCTTCCCGGAAATGACCGCGCTGGGCAGCGGGCTGCTGCGGGCCGGGCTTGCTGAACCGGTGATCGATGTGGAAACCCTGACCATTTGCTACCAGGACCTGCGTCAGCTCACCAGCGACCTGCGCGGCACCGGCACCACCAATCCAAACAGTAGCCGTAGCCGGGGGCTTACCGGACGCCGCAGCTGGGCACGGCTGGAGGCCGCCTACAGCAAGCTGCGCGACGCCAATGGCGCGCTGCCCGTCACGCTGGAAATGGTCTTTGGCTCGGTGTGGGCAAAGCCCACTGCACAGACAGGTTCTCAATTGCTTGATGCGGGATCATCACGTAGCATTTAGAATTGATACAACAACTTGCCGGCATACCTTCGAAGGTCGGCATAAACCCTCGCTGACTGCTGCGGAGCATTCCGGTTTTTTCGGATCATCCTCACGCTTGCGGATCAAGCACGCACGAACAAGGGAAGCATCGCATGTCGTTCAATACCCTGAAGCTGGCCCGAAAAGGCCTACAGGCACTCACCGGACTGCTGCTGACCACGGTGCTCCCGGCACACGCCGCCTGGAACCAGTTGAACTTGCCGCGTGGCGTCACGTCGATCAGCAGGGA
>JBATNV010000112.1:0-2575 GCA_049290495.1 Gammaproteobacteria bacterium
ACATCCTGCGACGCTCGATCATCCAGTCGCTGATGTGCCACTTCGAGCTTTCGCTGGAATCGGTTGAAGCCGCGCACGGTATCGATTTCGGAACCTACTTTGCTCCCGAGCTTGAGGCGTTGCGCGAGATGGTGCAGGCCGGTCTGGTGCGCGTTGAAGACAGGCGGATTGTCGTACTTCCTCCGGGGCGCATGCTGGTGCGGGCGATCTCGATGGTGTTCGACAAGTTCCTGCGCGCCGACCGGGAGAGCAAGCGCTATTCGAAGGTGATTTGAGGCTTCGATGCATGGAATGGTAGGGTTTCGGCCCTTCCAATCGAGCGTTCTTTCTTTTGTGTTGCCAAGAAAACAAAGTAGCCAAGGTAAAGGCAATGTCGCAAACTCCAGCAAGATATGAATGATCAGTCAAACGGATCGTCAGTCAAACGTAGCGGCCATCTTTGATCGCGATTTTCCCAAGTGTTGTGCCGTTAAGCATCGCTTGCACCTTGATAAACACCCTCTTGTCTTAATGAAAATTCTAACTTAACATCACATACAGCCCACTTTGTATTGATTAGTTGGAACTAATGCCAAAAGTCCGTGCCTTCGAGATCGCCCCACTGCCCTTGGACGTTACCGCTTCCCTGGAAGCGCTCGGGCACCGCATCGCCCTCGCACGCAAGGAGCGGGGGCACTCGATGCGGGAATTTGCCGACATGCTGGGAGTCAGCACGCAGACCTTGGTGTCATTAGAGCATGGGGCGCCAACGGTGCAGGTCGGTCACTACGCCCGAGCCATCTGGATGCTGGAGATCCGGGACACTGTGCTGGGTGAGTTCAGGACGCCGTCGCTGGATGCTGATAACCGAGGGGCCGTTCGATGACCCATACTGCCCCCGTTCACGTCTGGCTCCCGGACAGCCCCACACCGGTCCTTGCCGGAGAATTCACCCATGATTCCGTTGGTCCGGTAGGACGCTTCCGCTACGACTCGGCCTACCTGGCCGCCAGGCACCCGCCCTTGGCGCCTGACCTGCCGCTGCGCAGCCGTCCTTGTGCGGTGACTGGTGGTCATGGCATTTTCCCCTTGTTCATGGATGCCGGCCCGGATGCCTGGGGGCGGCATCTGCTCGCGCGCCGTCTGGAGCGTGACGTCTCCGAGGTTGAAGCGCTCATGCTGTGCCCAACGGATGGTGTGGGCAACATCGCCTTGGGGGAGGTCACGCCAGAGCGCCAGCGCGTGCTGACGGTCGACGAGTTCCTCAACATCCTGTCAGGCCTTGAGGCAGGCGGCCAGGCGCAGACCGACCAGGAAGAGCAAGTGCTGGACGCCGCCCAAAACGGTACCAGCCTGGGAGGCACAAAGCCCAAGCTGACCGTCTCTCGGGACGGCGTGCACTACCTGGCAAAATTTCCAGAGCAGGGCGATTCCCGCTGGCTGCCGCATGCCGAGTGCGCGATGCTGAAGCTGGCCGACGCCTGTGGTATCCGCGCCTGCAAGGATCCAGAGATATGGCATCTTTCCGGTAGCCGTGCCGCACTGCTGGTTCGCCGCTTCGATCGGGAGACCACGCCGGCGGGCGTCGTGCGGAAGGGGTATGTCAGCGCCCATGCGCTACTACGTCTTGATCTGGCGATGCCGGCCCCGGCAGACACGCTTCACTATGGAACGGTTGGCTTCACGCCCCAGGGACTGCGCAAGAGCTACGTGTCCCTGGCGGAGGGCATGGCTCGCTGGTGCGGGGGACAAGAGGCTCACCGGGAGGAACGCCGGGAACTGTGGCTGCGGATTGTCTTCAATGCCCTTATTCGCAACCTGGACGATCACTCGAAGAACCATGGTCTGCTCTGCGAAGATATGGCCAGGCAGCGCTGGCGGCTATCTCCGGCCTTCGATCTGGTGCCTGCGGCTGCGCTGCCGCAGAACCCCGCCTTATCCATGGCCTACCGCTACGTGCCCGGCACCCGGCGCGGTCGACAGCCCTCGCCGCCACGGCTGGTCACGGTCATCGACGCCGAGGATCTGGTGGCCGCCGGTGCCGATCACTACGGCTATGCGCTGGAAGAAGCGCAAGAGGCACTTCAAAAGATGGCAGCGATCATTGCCGACCAGTGGCGCAAGATGATGTCAGCCGAAGGAGTACCAGGCGAAGAAATCCGTCGGTTCGAAACGACATTCAGTTTCGCCGAAGCGCTGGCGATATAGCGCCGCCGGCTGAAGGGCGCCAACGGCGCGCCGGGCTTGGTTATCTGCACAACTGGATGTCGCGTTTCGTTGTGCTCACTGCGATCCGAGCCTAGCGGTGTCGCGTTTAGTTGGGCATGGAGCGGTATTTGTCGCTTTCTGTGGACTTGTCTGTTCCTCGGCCTGACCGGCCATTGAGGACAGGCACCTTGAGCGTCTGCTGCACTTCGCATTGCAGCCGTTCATCCTGGCCCGCTGAAAAACCTGGGCCGACGAGTCTGGGCGACTGCTTACCGAAAAACGCTACTCACACTATCAACCACAGCCAACGGTAGCGTGTATTTGGAAGCGGCCGTTCGCGGCAAACCACGAGAATAGAGGAGCGGCTATTCGTTATGCGGCCATGATA
>JBATNV010000113.1:0-1555 GCA_049290495.1 Gammaproteobacteria bacterium
CCCCATCAACCGCCGTGGCGAGATACGGAATCACGATCACGGCAGCCAGCCCGGGAAGCCCGCTCACCAGTTCAGCGACCACCGGCCGCACATCGATGCGTTTGCCAGCGTAGCAATAGCCATCGACCGTGAGCAGCAGCTTGGGTGTGATCTGTGCGAAGCGGTCGCGCGCCCCTGCCGCACCGAAATCCGGCGAGCTTGATGACCAGATAGCGCCGAGGCTTGCAGCAGCCAGCATGCCGACCACCGCTTCGACGCAGTTCGGCACAAACGCTGCAACCCGATCGCCGCGGCTCAACCCCAGGCGCCTGAGCCCTGCTGCTGCACGACTGACTTCAACGGCGAGCTGTGCATGACTGAGTTCGCGACGCCGCCCGCTCTCGTCACGCCAGATCAGCGCCGGCCGCTCATCGCGCCAGCGCAGGAGGTTCTCGGCGAAACTGAGTTCGGCACCGGGAAACCAGCGCGCACCGGGCATCTGGTCGCCGTTTTCCAGCACACAACTGGCACCGCGTTTGAAGCGGAGATCGCAGAAGCTGGCCAGTGCGCCCCAGAACGCTGCAGGATTTTCAACTGACCAGCGATGCAGACCAGCGTAGTCATTGCAGTCGGCACCGTACCGTAGCCTCGCCCGCTCGATGAAACGGGCCAGATGCGGCAGGTGACCGGATTCAGCCACCGATGTAGTACATCTCGACCTTGCCGTCCTTGTCGTCCTTGCGCTGGCTGGCCCGCAACTCGCTATAGCGATCTTCGCGCGCACCCCAGACACTGCTCAGCAGTGCACGCAACTCGTCGTCGCTGGCACCGGCGCGCAGCGGGTTCCGGAGGTCGGTACCTTTGGAGGCAAACAGACACGTAAAGAGCTGCCCGTCGGATGACAGGCGCGCGCGCGTACAGGAACCACAGAAGGGCTCGGACACCGAGGAAATAAAACCGACTTCACCGATACCATCATCGAACTGGTAACGCTCGGCGACTTCGCCGTGATAGTTAGCTTTCACTGCCGTGAGTGGCCAGCGCGCACCGATCATGGCCAGCAACTCCCGCGAGGGCACGCAGTCGCTACGCTTCCAGTGATTGATGGTGCCCACGTCCATATACTCGATGAAGCGCACGATCACGCCGGTGCCACGGAAGCGCTCGACGAGGTCGACGACCGTGTGCTCATTCACACCACGCTTGACGACGGCATTGATCTTGATCGGCGTGAGTCCGGCGGTGAGCGCCGCGGCGATGCCCTCCAGCACCTGCCCGGTGCTGCCGCGGCCGCCGCTCATCATCAGGAACACTTCTTCATTCAGCGAATCCAGGCTGACCGTAACCCGCGACAGCCCGGCCGCCTTCAGGGCCGCTGCATGCTGGGCGAGCAGGATGCCGTTGGTGGTCAGCGCCACATCTTCGATGCCTGGCACACGACTCAGGTCGCCGACCAGGTCAGCAATGCCCGGACGAAGCAGCGGCTCGCCGCCGGTCAGCCGCAACTTTTGTACGCCGAGTCCGGAAAAAATATGTGCGAGCCGCAGGATCTCTTCAAAGGACAGCCGTTCAGTGC
>JBATNV010000114.1:0-23369 GCA_049290495.1 Gammaproteobacteria bacterium
CTCGATCGCGCCGCCGATCTGCATGAAATGGCCACGCCAGTCGTGCGGCCACGCCACCGCTGATGATCAACACGCGCTTCCGCGGCTTTCTGCCGGTTGTCGTCGACCTTGAAACCGGCGGCTTCAACGCGAAGACCGATGCACTGCTGGAAATTGCCGCGGTCCTGCTGACCATGGATGAGGATGGCACGCTGCATCGGGGTGAGACCATCGCCTTCCATGTGCACCCCTTTGCCGGAGCCAACATCGAAGCAGCTTCACTGCAGATCACCGGAATCGATCCCTTCCACCCGTTGCGCCCGGCGATTCCTGAACGCGAAGCGCTGCAGAATGTATTCAGGGAAATACGGCAGGCGGTCAAGGATGCCGGTTGCAAGCGGGCCATCCTGGTCGCACACAACGCCCACTTCGATCTCGGCTTTCTGAATGAGGCGATTGCCCGCACCGCCATGAAGCGCAGCCCCTTTCATCCCTTCAGCGTGCTCGATACCGCAACCCTGTGTGGCATCGCCTTTGGTCAGACGGTACTGGCCCAGGCCGCAGCGGCTGCCGGCATGGATTGGGACAGCAATGCCGCCCATGCGGCCGCCTACGATGCCGAGCGAACAGCCGATCTGTTCTGCGAAATTGTCAATCGGTTCAAGCCAATCTATGCAGCCGCCTTGCAGTTACCTTCTGCAGCTGCGGAAGGTGCACAGGAAGAATCGCCACTGCCAGAAGACTGACCAAGCCCGGCCAGCTCGAATTGAATTAAGCCGGTCACTCTCCTATTGTGCCTCCTTGACCTTTCGCAGACTTCAGCTGCACTTCATGGCATTGAACAGTCCACAAGTAACACCGTCCCTTCCAGCCGCAATAACCGCCGCCGTACGCGCGGCATTGCATGAGGATATCGGCAGTGGCGACCTGACAGCCGCGCTGGTTCCGGCGGCACAGCAGGCACTGGCCACGGTCATCACGCGCGAAGCAGCCGTGCTCTGCGGGCAGGCCTGGGTCGAGGCAGTCTTTGCCGAACTGGGCGGGAATGTCGCCATAGACTGGCATTGCCGCGACGGCGACGCGGTCGCGGCAGGACAGAAGCTCTGCGAACTCCGCGGGCCTGCACGAACGATCCTCACCGGCGAACGTACGGCGCTTAACTTCCTTCAAACACTGTCGGCTGTTGCCACGGCAACCCGTCGCTACGTCGATGCCGTCGCTGGCACGCGCGCCACGATTCTCGACACGCGCAAGACGATGCCGGGGCTGCGGCTGGCACAAAAACACGCCGTGCGGGTCGGTGGCGGCAGCAATCACCGCATCGGCCTCTACGATGGCATCCTGATCAAGGAAAACCATATCATCGCTGCAGGCGGCATCACACCAGCCGTGCAGCGAGCGCGCAATCAGGGTGCCACCGTGCTACTGGAAGTCGAAGTCGAGACTCTGGTGCAGGCTGAGGAAGCACTGCGCGCCGGAGCCGACAGGCTGCTGCTGGACAATTTCAGCGCTGCACTGATGCGTGATGCGGTTGCGCTGCGCAATCGTCTCGCCCCCGGCACCGGGCTTGAAGCCTCCGGCGGCATCGAGCTGCAAACCATCCGCAGCGTTGCAGAAACCGGCATCGACTTCATCTCGGTCGGCGACTTGACCAAGAACATCCGCGCCGTCGACCTGTCGATGCGCTTCAATTTCAGCCCACCCTCCGCAACAGGGGAGCAACCCAGAACGTGAACAGTCCGGTACCCGAGCCGATTCCGCCATGTCCGAACTGCGCCAAGCCGGTTGCCATGTGCATCTGTGATCGCGTGGAACCGGCCGATACGCGATTGCGCATCGTGATCCTCCAGCACCCGCAGGAAAATGACGCCGTACTCGGCACGGCAGGGCTGGTCACACTGACGCTGCCGAAGGCCGAGATCCGCGTCGGACTGTCCTGGGCATCGCTCGATCATGCCGTCGGTCTCACCGATGCCAATCGCGAACGCTGGGCAGTACTGGCTGGTGTGAAGCTCGGTGTCGCAATACCCGAGGAGGCACGCAAGCAGCCGGTTATCGTGATCGACCGCAAAGGTCGTATGCGCGATCTCAAACGTCACGGACTCGACGGAATCATCGTGCTGGATGGCACCTGGAGCCAGGCCAAGACGCTGTGGTGGCGGAACGCCTGGCTGCTGAAACTGCCGCGAATCGTGCTCAAGCCCCGCGAGCCTTCAATGTACGGCAAGCTGCGTAACGAGCCCCGGCGCGATTATGTTTCTACGCTGGAGGCAATAGCCGACACGCTGCCGGCCCTCGGCGAGTCCGAGCAGCTGCGGACCAGCCTGCGCCGGCTGCTGCGCACCCTGCTGCAGCGCGCCCGCGACGCCGATCAGCCGTTGGCAACTGCCGACATGAGCACGCGCTTGGGCTCGGAGATTCCGTAACCCTGCGCGTAGTCGACGCCCATGCCACGCAGCATGGTGATAATTTCCTCGTTCTCGGCCCACTCGGCGATGACCTTCTTGCCGGTCAGATGGCCGATCTCGTTAATTGAACGCACCATCTCCCGGTCGATCGGATCGTGCAACATCTCCTTGACGAAGCTGCCGTCGATCTTCAGGTAGTCCACCGGAAAATGCTTGAGATAACCGAATGACGACAGCCCGGTACCGAAATCATCCAGCGCAAACTTGCAGCCGAGTTCCTTCAGCGCGTTAATGAAACGGCTCGCCTGGGCAAAGCTGGCGATGGCGGCCGTCTCGGTAATCTCGAAACAGATCTTGCTGGCGTCGAGACCGCTGCGCTGGAACTGGCGGATTACAAAGGGCAGGAATTCATTGTCAGCGAGGCTCGATCCGGAAAGATTGATCGAGCACAACGCCAGCCGCTCGCGCTCATCAGCCTCGGAAACCAGCCACAGGAAGGCATGCTCGACGACCCAGCGGTCGATGTTGGAAATCAGCCCGTAGCGTTCGGCGGCAGAAATAAACAGGTCCGGCGAGACCAGCGCACCAGCCTCATCGCGCATGCGCAAGAGGATCTCGTAGTGGGAACCGGTCTCTTCAGTCTGCAGCGGCTGGATCGTCATGCGATACAGCTCGAAGCGGTCTTCCTCGAGCGCATTGTTGATGCGCGCCGCCCACTGCATCTCGCGACGCCGCCGCATCAGGTCGATATCATTCTGCCGGAAGCAATGAATACGATTGCGTCCTGCGTCCTTGGCCGCCTGACAGGCACTATCACCGGCAGCGATGAGCATCGCCACGCTTTCATTTTCAGCCGTGATCGGCACTACACCGATACTCACACCGAGCCGGAAGCTTCGGTCGTCCCAGCTGAACCTGTGCTCGCGGATCGCCTCACGCAGCATCTCGGCAGTGCGCATCGCCTCCTCCGCACTGCAGGCCTCAAGCAGCAGGCCGAACTCATCGCCGCCGAGCCGTGCGAGCGTGTCACGCCAGCGAATCTTGGCCGTCAGCAGCGCACCGATCTGCGTCAGCAGCGTATCGCCGGCGCCGTGTCCGCAGGAATCATTGATGATCTTGAACTGGTCGAGGTCGAGATAAAGCAAGGCATAGGAAGTCTCTCGCGCCCTGGCGCTCTTTAGTGATCGCTCCAGCCGGCTCTCGAATTCACGGCGGTTCACGAGGCCGGTGAGCAGATCGTGGCTGGCGTGATAGGACAGCCGGCGGTTCAATTCGCGCGACTCGCTGACATCGTGGAATACAAGCACACCGCCGGTCACGTTGCCGCGATCGTTGCGTATCGGCGAGGCCGTACTCTCTATATATAGTTCATTCCCGTCCCGGCGGATCAGCAGCGAGGGCCGCACCGACTTGACCGAGCGGTTGCGCTTGATCGAACTCATCACCGGGTTTTCCAGCGGCTCGCAGGTTTCCTCATGAAAGCCGCGGAAGATCTCGTCCACATGCCGGCCGCTGGCATCGTCGAGCTTCCATCCAGTCAGCTCTTCGGCAACCGGATTTACATACTCGACCACGCCTTCGCCGTCGGTCGTGACCACCCCGTCACCGATCGACTGCAGGGTGATCTGCGCGCTCTCCTTCTCGCGGAACAGCGCCTCTTCGTAAACTTTCTGCTCGGTGATGTCGGTTTCCACACCCACCAGGCGACGCAGGCGTCCCTGCTCATCGAGCAGCGCCTTGGCGCGGCAGAGGATCCAGCGCCACTCGCCATCCTTGCGGCGCATCCTGTGCGTATTCTCAAAAATCGCCGTATGACCGGCCAGATGCTCGCGCAGCTTCGCCTGCAGCCGTGCATAGTCATCGACGTGTACGATGCGGCGCCAGTCCGGTGCCGAGCGCGCCAGGTCGTCATCGCTGTAACCCATCATCGCTTTCCAGCGCGGCGAGTATTCGACGCGGTTGTTCACCGCATCAAAATCCCAGCTGCCGTCGTTGGCGGTCTGCTCTAAAAGCCCCTCATGCTCATCGCGCCTGGCCATGCTCTGTGCCGAACGCAGGCGCTCGAGCCCGGTAGAAAAACTCGAACCGAGCAGCTTCAGCAGCAGGGTATGTTCGGCATTCCAGTGCGCCTGGGGCTGACCAAAAAACAGCGCCATGAAGCCGCCCCGGCGGCCATGCACATCGAAGCCGATCAACAGCACGGCACCACAACCCAGCACAGCCAGGCGTGCAGCGTCAGCCGCCTGGGACAGCAGTGGCGCCGACGTATCAGCAAAGCCCCTGACCCGCAGGTGTTGCAGGGACCGGTCCAGCCAGGGAAATTCCTCCATGGCCACATCCGTCAGCACTTCCGGATTGCAGATCGCAAAGGTGCTTCGCGCCGCAACCACGCGTTCGATACGTCGGCCGTTCTCACTCAACAAGGCGACACAGCTCGCATCGCATCCAAGTTCGTCGCGGAGTGTTTCCAGCACAGTAGCCAGAAGCGGATCAGCCTGGGCATCCGTCATGTTCTGCAGATCGACGGCCAGCTTGGTATAGATGATGTCGAGGCCACCCGCGCTACGCGAGCCGACCGCATCCTGCATGCCAGTGATTGTGAGGCGATGATCCATATCTGGCGCTGATTCTGACATGCTTTGATCCCAATACACCATAAGCTGATGTTATTCATCGGGTTTGCAGTTGAGCAGCAGATCCATAATGCTAGCCGTGCCTGGTGTTTAGCCCTGCACTGCGACCGGAGCAGTCAATCCATGTCGAAGCTTCCTGCCGTTAGCCCTGAATGGGCGCTGAATTTTCTCGGCGTCGGTAATGCCGCGGCACCTGAACTGGGCTCGGCAAGTGTCGTACTCGAACGCGATAGCGAACCGCTGCTCATGGTGGATTGTGGCCAGGAAGCGCTGAGCGCCTATCTGGCTTGCTATGGTCGGCCGCCACGTGCCGTGTTTATTACGCATGTACACATGGATCATGTCGCCGGTTTCGAGCGACTGTTTATCGCCAACTTTTTTGGCAACAACCCGCAAAGGCGCACGCGGCTCTATGTACCCGCCATGCTCGTCCCACTGCTCCAGGGGCGCGTCGCCGACTACCCGAACGTCGTCGCCGAAGGCGAGGCGAACTTCTGGGACGCCTTCCAGCTGATTCCGCTGAGCCACGGCTTCTGGCACGCAGGCTGCTGGTTCGATGTGTTTCCGGTGCGCCACCACGTCCCCGACACGGCATACGGGCTTTGTCTGCGCGGTGCTTTCCTGTACAGCGGCGACACGCGGCCGATTCCGGAAATCATCGCGCAGTACACCGACGGTGCCATGCCGCTGGTCCACGATTGCGACCTGCACGGCAATCCCTCCCACACCGGTCTGCCGGATCTGCTGCGCGAATACCCCGCGGAGCACATACGGCAGATGGTCGTGTATCACTATGGTTCAACTGCCGACGGCGCGGCGCTGGCGGCGGCCGGGCTGCGCGTCGCGAAGACCGGGGAACGTTTAGGGCTGCCGGAACCAGTGGATGCGGTGGCAGCGCATGCGACGGCTGCAAGGCGTCGCATGCTTCCGTCCGTTTAGAGGAAGCGCGAAAGGATCAGCTATAGCGCGCCTCTACCTGCTCCTGCAGATCGAGCAGCGCTTCGGCCGGCATCCGCGTTTCCATCAGCGGAAAGAGTTGTCGATCCTCCAGGCGGATGTGGTCATTCAGCAGCTGGCCGAATGCCGCCAGTTCAGCAGCCGCGACTTGCGGATTCGCAGCCAGCCGCTCGACAAGATCAACCATCTCCCGATGCTCGTCCAGCAACTGCGACACCAGATTTTCAGCTTCGCCGCCCGCACTGCAAGCAGCCGGGAATACGATCTCTTCCTCGATCCTGAAGTGCTGTCGCAGGTGTCGCTCGAAAAATGCGACCAGCATGGCAGCCTGCTGCACAGGCTCGCTCGGCCAGTCCTTGTCCGATGCCTTCGTACCGCGCATCAGGCGTTGCGCAAAGATCAGGCACTCGTGGTGGTCGCGTGCGACGGGAATCAGTGCAGGATGTCTTTTGGCGATGAGCTCAGCTCCCAGGTCAAAAGGCCGGTCAGGATCACATGGAGGCCGACGGTGGGCCACAGCAGTATGCCAGTGAACCCACCCGCGAAGCCAAGCCAGACGAGATACAACGTGACGGCCGCACTGCAGATCAATATACCGAGCAACGGCGGACCTGGCCAGCAGGCGACACTGAGGGCAATCAGGGCGATGCCCGGACCGGGCGTGCCTTCAACGCACCAGTTCGGTCAGGTGATAGGTCCTCTGCTTGCTCGCATGATCGTAACGTGCAAGGTGCCAGATGTCGCAGCTGAGCGGATGCGGGCCAAAGCTCGGGAAGCCGCCCTGCTGGTCGACGCGTTGTGTAACATGCCCGAGCACGCGGCTGTCGCAATCCAGGCTACCGCCGTGCATATCGAAGTGGAAGCGGCCCGCTCCGAGCAGCGAGCCGTCCTTGATCAGCCGCACACAGGCATCCATCGGCCGGAAGTCACGATCGACTGAATAGATGACGTCCCGCGACACATTGCGGTCGTAGATCTCACAGGTCGCGTGCAGCGTCCGGCTGCCGTCCGGTGTCACCGATACGGAGAACCGCTCGAGACCGCGCAGGCCCTGCGTGTCTCCGATCGCCTCAATGACTCCGGAATAGTATCTTCGTCGCATCGCCCTGCTCCCGTTGCCACCGGGTTCAATGCGGCTTGATCGCGATCTTCAGGACACCATCGCGCTGGTTGGCAAACAGGTCGTAGGCCGCGACGATGTTTTCCAGCTTGTACTGGTGCGTGACCATCACGCCCAGGTCGACGCGACCGGACGCCACCACGTTCATCAGTCGGCGCATGCGCTCCTTGCCACCCGGACAAAGGGCGGTGTTGATGCGGTGGTCACCCAGACCAGCGGCAAACGCTGCCAGCGGGATAGTCAGATCGCCGGAATACACGCCCAGGCTGGACAGTGTGCCGCCGGGCTTAAGCACGCGCAGCGCCGACTCAAAGGTGGATTGCGTACCCAGCGCCTCGATCGCTGAGTCGGCGCCCTTGCCGCCGGTGAGCTTCATCACCTCGGCGACCACGTCGCAGTTCTTGTAGTTGAGTGTGATGTCGGCACCCATTGCGCGGGCGATCTCCAGGCGATGGTCGTTGCCGTCGACGCCGATGATCGTGGTGGCACCGAGCAAGCGTGCGCCGGCCGTGGCACACAGGCCGATCGGACCTTGCGCGAAAATCACTACCGTATCGCCGATCCTGATGTTGGCGTTTTCTGCGCCCTTGAATCCAGTCGACATGATGTCGGGGCACATCAGTACCTGTTCGTCGCTCAATCCATCCGGGATCGGCGCGAGGTTGCCTTCGGCATCGGGCACCAAGACGTATTCGGCCTGCGTGCCATCGATCAGGTTGCCGAAGCGCCAGCCCGCGGTGGGTTTGTAGCCATGACCACCACAACGGCCCGACGCCACCAGGTAGCTGCCGTCCTGCGAGGCGATACCATCCTGCGCGGCGTAGGAATTGAAGTTCGGGCAGATCGCGCCGGCGATCACGCGCTGTCCCTCGCGATAGCCCTTCACCGCACTGCCCAGCTTTTCGATCACGCCGACGGGCTCATGACCGACCGTCAATCCTTTGGCCACCGGATACTCGCCTTTGAGGATGTGCACATCGGTGCCGCAAATGGTGGTCGTAGTGATTCTCATCAGCGCGTCGTTCGGCCCCACGGCGGGGATCGGCTTGTCGGCGATCTCGATGCGGTTCGGTCCGACAAAGATTGCGGCTTTCATCATGGCGGTCATCACGGTTCTCCTCGACGTGGGTGCTTTCGAATAAGCCGATCGCGACACTCAAGGGCGGGCCTGGCAGCCGTCCTGCGCGGATCAGGCAGAGGGTTGCATGATAGTCTCCCGGTCGACGCGCGCGAAAACAAGCCGATTGAAAGACCAGTATCGTGCTCTCACTTTTTTTGGATGCGTGTATGCATTTTATCCGGTTGCAACACATAGCTTTGCGTATCGGCCGGTTGCCGCATGGGTGATCGGCCCTATACCCTGCTCAGCTGCGCCATGTCGATTGATGGCTTTCTCGACGATACGGCTGACCAGCGTCTGTTGCTGTCCAACGATGCCGACTTCGACCGCGTCGATGCACTACGGGCGACATGCGATGCGATACTGGTTGGCGCCGCCACGGTGCGCAAAGACGATCCCTATCTGCTGGTCCGCACCGCCGCCCGGCGTGACGAACGCGTGGGCCGCAAACTTCCATCATCGCCCACCAAGGTGACCGTCACGCGCAGCGCGGAGCTGGCGCCGTCAGCAAACTTCTTTAGCGCAGGAGATGCCAGCAAGCTGGTCTATTGCGCGAGGGATGCAGTACCCGAAGCTCGCGATCGGCTCGGCTCGCTGGCGACGGTCATTGACGGCGGGCCAGATGTGAATATGCGCTGGCTGAGCCAGGACCTGTACACGCGCGGCGTGCGTCGACTCATGGTTGAAGGTGGTGGAACGATCTACACCCAGTTCCTGACGGCCGAGCTGGCCGACGAACTGCAGCTGGTGATTGCACCGTTCTTTGTCGGCGATAACCGGGCCCGACGCTTCGTGGGTGACGGTAACTTCCCATGGAATCCGGGGCGTCGCGCGTCGTTGGCCGAGGTGCGCACCATTGACGATGTGGTGTTGCTGCGGTACGCGCTCTCCACGCGATTCCGGATTGACTGAGCAAACCCTCACAGCGCGCTGACCTTCGGCACACACCCGTGGCTGAACGCGGTGAGAAACCGATCGCGAAACTCGCTCATTGGCCAGACCGATGCTGCCGGACCCGGCAGCATGCCCTCATGCCAGCCCCAGTCGGAAATTCGTGCCAGGACGGCGGGGTCGTGGGCGATGATCGAGACCGGCACGTCGTGACCTGCATGTTTACGACTACCCGCAACCATTTCGTGTGGTTGGTGATCACCCACCACAATCAGCACCAGGTTAGGATCGGGCCAGGTCGTCACGTAGGAAATGATCGTACTCAAGGCGTATTCAATGGATTGCCCGTAGAGCGCCCGCACGAGGTCAGCAGACTGAAACACCACCTCGGGTGATTTGCCTTGCGCCGGCATGCCGTCGAAGACCATCCCATCTTCTAGCTGGTCCCATGGCACGAGTTGTGGCAGCGGCGCCCAGGGGTGGTGGCTCGACACCAGATCAATCTCGGCCATGATTGGCGGGCGATTGGCCGCTGCCAGTTCCAGCCGATGGAATGCCGCCAGGGCGTATTGGTCCGGCATGGTGGCGTAGCTGAATTTCGGACCACGATAACCAAGGTTGTACGCATCGTAGAGCTGGTCAAAGCGGTAAAAGATTTCTCCTTGCAGCCACTTGCGCGTATTGGCCGGCACCACAGAGATTGTCCGCCAGCCAGTGCGCTTGAACGCTTCAGCAAGCGTCATCCGGTCACTGGCGAGCAGCTGGTTGTAGCGTTGCTGGTTGTCGACCCACAATCCGGATTGCACGCTGGAATGCGCCAGCCAGCTGGTGCCACCAAATGTCGGCGAAGTCAGAAATGCGCTGCGTGAAAAGAAGCCGGTGGCTTGCAGCTGGCTGGTTCCGGTCCTGAGCACCGCAGCGACACCTGGTGCAGATGCCGAATCGTGGACAGCAACGCGCCCGTAGCTCTCAACGAACACGAGCAGTACATCCTTACCACGCAGGCCAGCCAACAAGCAGCTGTCAGACGTATTGGCCAGCGCGTCATGCGCAATCTGCGCGGCAAATACCTGCTGATCGGCGATGTTCCTGCGTAGCTGCTGCAATCGCTCGTAGACCAGCCGACTTGCGCTGATGGAAGCCACCGGACCATTCGTACCCACCTCCACACCCGCCACTGCACACACGATCCAGATGACACCGAAGGCACCAACCGCGCGCAGTGACCAGCGACGATGGTCGGCAGCAGCGCGCAGCAATCGCGCGGTCGCCCACGGCATGACGATGATCACGCCGCCAGTAAACAGCGCCGCTGCGGCCACGATAAACAGCGCCTCGACGGCACCGATCGTGTCACTGAGAAGGTCCACACCGGATGCGAAGTAGGACCAGTCGTTCAGCGGATCAAAGGATCGATCGAGGGCCGCGAAGAAGCCCATGTCGACTATCTTCAGGAGCAGGAACAAGCCGAGGAATACACCAGACACTACAGCTACCCGGCGTCGCGCAAGCCGTGACAGGACCAGAGCCAGCGCTACGATGACGAGCCCTGCGGCCGGTATTTTCACAAACGCTCCGGGAACGAACTCGTTTATCTGGTTGGGCACGACCAGGGCAAACCACACCAGCAGACCAGCCAGCGAGGTGGCCAGCACCTCGGCAGCTGCCGACGGCAACCTGATGCGGATTTGCCCTACCGGCCGCTCGTCGCGGTGAGGCTGGCGGTGGCGCCACAGCCACAGCACTTCGCGACCAAATGACTCAGCGAGCAGCGCCGCGGCGATACCCAACAGCGCTGCGGCGAGGGCCGGTGGGAAGATATCCGTGGCTACCGCGGTCAGCGCGATACCCTGGATCGCAGCAACCCCCTTGTTCCAGTATCGCGGCGGGGCCGACGCGCGCAGCCACGGCAACAGCCAGCCCGCCGCGACAAACGCATAGCGCGCCGCGCCAATGATGAGCACCCAGCTGCCAACCCGTGACGCGACATATACGCTGAGGATCAGGATGAGCCAGGCATCAACCTCCATGTCGAAGCGTGCGCCGAGCCTGGTTACCGTATGCGTGCGTCGCGCAACCCAGCCATCCAACGCATCAAGGACCAGCGCAACAGTGGCTAAGGAGACCAGCGTTAGCACCGGTGCCGGGCGATAAAATCCGTCCGCAACCAGCGCCGTTACGCCGCCAACCAGAGTCGCGCGCAGCAGGGTTAGCCAATCGCCGGGGGTCGGTGCGAGGGCGCCGCTACGCGCCAGGCCGCGAACCAGTGCGATGTTCACCACGACTGCGGAGGCCATGCCAGCCAGCCAGCCAGGGCCACCGAGACCTGCGGTGCCTCCAAGCATGGCGAGCAGCACGAGTTCGGCAACCAGGCCGGTCGTCAGCGCCATCATCAGCCCGATGTGCATCAACGCTCGATGTCTCCGCATTCAGTGGCATGGAAATTCACAGCAACAAGTCATACTGTAATTCACTGCGGGACCGGACGAGGAATGGCATTGGCGGGCAGCGGCGCACGGGCTTACTGGCTACGCGAACCCGGGATCGGTGAGATCTGCCCGGCACCACTGCGCGTCGTCGGCCCCGGGGATGTGCAGGTGCGCACGTTGTTCTCCGCCGTCAGCCGTGGCACCGAGGCGCTGGTATTCCGCGGTGGTGTCCCCCCCAGCCAGTACGCGGTAATGCGCGCACCGTTTCAGGAGGGCGACTTCCCGGGGCCGGTCAAATACGGCTACCTCAACGTGGGCATCGTGGAACAAGGGCCAGCCGACTTGTGCGGCCGCACGGTCTTCTGCCTGTATCCACACCAGACTCAGTACGTGGTGCCAGCACAAGCCGTGATAGTGATACCGGATGACATACCACCGTCGCGTGCTGTACTCACCGGTATCGTCGAAACTGCCGTCAACGCGTTGTGGGATGCGGCACCGCTTGTCGGTGACCGGATCGCCATCGTTGGCGCCGGCATGCTCGGCTGCTGCATGGCGCGACTGCTCGGACAGATTCCCGGCACGCGAGTGAGCCTCGTCGATGTCGACGTCAGCCGCGCCGAGATCGCAGCGGCACTGGGTGTCAACTTCGCGCTGTCTGCTGACGCCGTCGGCAACTGCGACCTGGTCATCCATAGCAGCGCAACCGCAGCCGGACTCCAGCTATCGCTCGAGCTGCTGGCGCTGGAGGGAACGGTGATTGACCTGAGCTGGTACGGCGATGCCGAGGTCTGTCTGGACCTTGGTGGCAGCTTCCATTCGCGGCGACTCGGGATCCGCGCCAGCCAGGTTAGTCATCTGTCGGCAGCGCGCCGTGGCCGCCGCACAAACCGGGAACGCCTGGAACTGGCGCTGGATTTGCTGCGCGATCCCGCCTTCGATGTACTGATCACCGGTATATCGCGTTTCGACGAATTACCGCAGCTCATGCCCCGACTCGCTGACCGAAGCCTGCCGGCGCTGTGTCACCTCATTGCCTACGACCCGGAGTAGTTCGATGTTCAGCGTAACCGTTCGCGATCACATGATGGTTGCACACAGCTTCCGCGGCGAGGTATTTGGACCCGCGCAGCGCCTGCACGGAGCAACGTTTGTCGTCGACGCCACCTTCAGGCGCAAGGCGCTCGACGCCGACAACATCGTCGTTGATATTGGCCGGGCGGCCGAGGAACTGCACGCTGTTCTTGGCGCGTTGAACTTTCGCAACCTGGATGACGAACCCGCCCTGACCGGCATCAACACGACGACTGAAGCGCTGGCACAGGTGGTGGCTGATCGACTCGCCGCGCGCGTGCACGCCGGAGCTCTCGGAGCAACCGCGCTCGGCTTGAGCGGCATTGTGGTCACCCTGCATGAATCGCATATTGCCTGGGCAAGCTTTGAGCGAGCCCTGTGAGGACCGTCCATTTCCTTGTACCCGACAATATTCACAACCCGCATCGGCCCAGCGGTGGAAATGTTTACAATCGCCGCATCATTGCTGGCCTGCGCGCCAGCGGCTGGTCCGTGTTTGAATACGCCATACCCGGGTCGTGGCCACGGCCCGACTCTTCAGCATCCGCCGCTCTGATCAACGTACTTGCCGGCCTGCCTGACGACGCGCTGGTGCTGCTCGACGGATTGATTGCCTCGACGGTGCCGGATGTACTGGCACCGCAGGCAAGTCGTCTGCGGCTGGTGATCCTGCTGCACATGCCGCTGGGCAATGGACTGGCGACTGACGAACTTTATGCGGTTCGAACCCGCGAGCGTACGGCGCTGAGTGTGGCATCCGCCATCATCGCCACCAGCACCTGGACCAAGAGGTGGCTATGCGAGCAGTACGCACTGCAACCTCGCCAGATCCATGTCGCGATACCCGGGACGGACGCTGCTTCGCCCGCGACCGGGACAGCGGCCGGCAGCGAGCTACTCTGCATCGCTGCGGTGACGCCACTCAAGGGTCACGATGTGTTGCTGGCGGCGCTGGAGACAATCAGCGATCTGCCCTGGCATTGCAGCTGCGTCGGCAGCCTGCAGCAGGATCTGCGATTCGTCGACCACTTGCAGCGTCAGGCCATTGCCGCCGGCATTGATGACCGGGTGCATTACACCGGTACACTGCAGGGCGCAGACCTTGCTGGCGCATATGCTCGCGCCGATGTACTGGTGCTGGCGTCGCGGCGGGAATCTTTCGGGATGGTCACCACCGAGGCGCTGGCGCGCGGACTGCCGGTGATTGCCACGGCAGTTGGCGGCATTGCCGAGGCACTTGGCCATGACGCCGACGACAGCCTGCCAGGCCTGCTGGTGCCGCCCGATGCGCCAGGAGCGCTCGGCGCATCTCTGCGTGCATGGCTGACGGATCCCGGGTTACGCACGCGTCTGCGTCATGCAGCCGGGCAGCGTCGCACCACGCTGTCAGGCTGGTCGGTCACCGTGGAGCAGGTCTCGCAGGTCCTTATGGAAACGGCGGCTCGATCGCGTTGATTGCCGTCAATCTTCGGACGAGTTCCTCTTGCCCTCGACCTCCACGAACTGGCCATTGGCCGGTGCGGGCAGATTGAACACCGCTCCGGGACGCAGGAGCAGGCACAACTGGGCTCGCCTCCATGCTCGATCTTAATGGCGACGGCAACCCGCTCGACGACATTCTCGGGATGGCGGGTAAGCTGATGCGTTGAGTTACGGCTGCCGCGGGCAGCTTCAGTCGAGCAGTTCCTTCGGGACATTGCCGCCGTTGTCCGCAATCTTCTTCAGCACCGCTTTGTGCAGCCAGATGTTCATTCTGGCCGAGTCGCTCATGTTCTCGGCCGGGCAGCCGAGTTCAACCGCGAGTTCCTTGCGGGCTGTCAAGCTGCTGTCGATGTCGAGGAGCTTGAGGAGATCGACGATTGAGGTCTTCCAGTTGAGTTTCTGTGCATTCGCCGCAGCCAGCTTCTCCAGTTGCGCCACAACGTCGACGACGGCGATGGGCTTCGGTGACGGGGGTGCGGACGGTGCGGACGGCGCGCCTGCAGGCGACGTCGTGGGCCTCGCCGGGGCGGGTGCCGGATCCGCAGCCGCCTTCCTGATACCCAGCTTCTCGAGGATCGTGCTGAAAAAGCTCATAGAAATTTCCTTCGTTTCGCGCAGCGATTTACTTTGCGAGGTACAGCGTGCCCCCTAACGTCACGGCCCGCAACCCCTTCGCGCGCGGCCAGAGCCAGCGCGGTGGCACACTTCAGCCTGATAATGCGCATGGTCGCCAGAATCAGGTGCCAGCCGCCTCACACGCACGGTCTGCCTAGGCCGCGTAGACGCTCGAGCGCGCCGGCCGCCAGTTCGCGCGTGAGCTGACCCGCCGGCAGCTCGCGGGCAAAGCGCGCCGCCTGACCGGACCACAGCGAGGTGAACTCGCTCGAGCCGGCAGCCTCAGCCTTCATGCGCAACGGCAACATCGCGCCCATCGCATTCGGAAAGCCGGGAGCTTCCGGCGCCATCGGCCCGATTTCGCGAATCGCACGGTTGACGATCCCGCGCGCAGGTCGGCCGGTGAACACGTTCGTGATTGCTGTCTGGTCCTCGCGGGCATTCTTCAGTGCTGCCCGATAGTTCTGTGGAATCGTCGACTCGGGCGTAAGCAGGTAGCCCGTACCGATTTGCACCGCTGCCGCACCGAGCGCCAGCGCTGCAACGATCCCGCGCGCGTCACCGATACCGCCGGCTGCGATCACCGGCACGCATACCGCATCGACGATCTGCGGCACCAGCGCAAAGGTGCCCGGCTGCGACGTAACGTCGTCGGCGAGAAACATGCTGCGGTGACCGCCGGCCTCGGCACCCTGCGCGATCACCGCATCGACGCCATGCGCCTCAAGCCACCGCGCCTCTTCGACCGTGGTCGCTGACGCGATCACGCAGGCGCCGGTGCGCTTCACACGCTCGAGCAGTGCCGTTTCCGGCAAGCCAAAGTGAAAGCTGACGACGCGCGGCGGAAACTCCTCGATAAGCCTGACTTTCGTCTCATTGAAGGACGGACCGCTGGCGCGGGCGCCGGGCAGCGTCGCCTGCTCGACGCCGAACTCGGCACGATAGCCAGCAAGCCGCTCCACCCAGCGCGCGTCGATTTCCGGGTCTGCCGCCGGCGGCTCGTAACAGAGGAAATTGAGATTGAATGCCTTGTCCACATGCTGAGCAAGCGTTTGCAGCTCGCTGCGCGCCTGGTCCGCACTGAGGAGCGAACACGGCAAGGATCCGAGCCCGCCCGCCTCGCTGACGGCAATCGCGAGTGCTGAACCCTGTGCCCACGCCATCGGCGCCTGGAGGATGGGATGCTCGATACCGAAAAGCTTGAGGATTCTCTGATCAGACCACATGATTTGACTCACTTGAATGAGTGCATAAAGGCCTCAGCATGAACTTCTCAATCCGGTACCACCATGACGCTGATCAATCGTTGATACCAGTATGGAATTTCTCACATGATCAACATCCGCAATGCCACTGTTGCTGATGCCGAAGCAGTACATGTGCTGCATGTCGCGTCTTCTACAGCGGTCTACCAGCAGTCCTATGGCGGCAAGGGACTAGACCAGTGGCTGGCGACACGCAGCCCGGCGGTCTGCGCCCAGGAGATTGAAAAATGGGCCGTGATCCTGGCTGAAGATGATGGCCTGATGGTGGGCTTCGCCGCACTGGATACGGCAAAAGCGAATATCGATGCTGTCTATGTGGCGCCGGAGCGCTGGCGACAGGGCATCGGCCGACAGCTGCTGATCCGCCTTGAGGAAATCGCGGGGGTGGCGCAGCTGT
The DNA here is from genome assembly GCA_049290495.1 of Gammaproteobacteria bacterium. Taxonomy (GTDB): domain Bacteria; phylum Pseudomonadota; class Gammaproteobacteria; order Steroidobacterales; genus SHZI01. The sequence continues at coordinate 16,371 of JBATNV010000114.1, forward strand.
CACACATCACCCTGCAGGCAGCAGGCCCGGCCATCCTCTTTTACCAGCGGCAGGGCTACACCTCAGCAAAAGACCTGGGACCGAATTCTTCATGGGCGGAAATGGAGAAGCAAATCAACTGAGAGTCCGAACGTGTTTCAGTACACCACGACGCTGCGTATCGACTCACCACTGTGCATCAGCTCGAAGCCTTCATTGATCCGCTCCAGCGGCAGGGTGTGAGTAATCAGCGGGTCGATCTCGATCTTGCCATCCATATACCAGTCGACGATCCGCGGCACATCGGTGCGCCCGCGCGCGCCGCCAAAGGCAGAGCCCTTCCAGACGCGGCCGGTAACAAGCTGGAACGGACGCGTGCTGATCTCCTGGCCGGCACCCGCCACGCCGATAATCACCGAGACGCCCCAGCCACGATGGCAGCACTCGAGCGCCTGACGCATCAGCCCGGTGTTACCCACACACTCGAAGGAGTAGTCGGCACCGCCGTCGGTCAGCGACACCAGCCAGGACACGAGATCGCCCTCCACTTCTTTGGGATTGACGAAGTGCGTCATGCCGAAGCGCTCGGCGAGTGCCGTGCGGGCCGGGTTGATGTCCACACCCACGATCATGTTGGCGCCGGCCAGTCGCGCACCCTGGATGACATTGAGGCCGATGCCACCGAGGCCGAATACAACCACATTGGCGCCCGGCTCCACCTTGGCGGTGTTGATCACCGCGCCGATGCCGGTGGTGACGCCACAACCGATGTAACAGACCTTGTCAAAGGGCGCGTCCGCACGAATTTTCGCCACCGCAATCTCGGGCAGCACCGTGTAATTCGAGAACGTCGAGCAACCCATGTAGTGATGGATCTTCTCGCCGCCAATCGAAAAGCGGCTACTGCCATCCGGCATAACACCCTGGCCCTGCGTGCTGCGAATCGCCGTACAGAGGTTGGTCTTCTGCGACAGGCATGACTTGCACTGCCGGCATTCCGGTGTGTACAGCGGGATGACGTGGTCGCCTTTCTTCAGCGTGGTTACGCCGGTGCCCACATCGACTACCACGCCGGCACCCTCGTGGCCGAAGATCACCGGAAACAGGCCCTCGGGATCGGCACCCGAGCGGGTAAATTCATCGGTGTGACAGATCCCGGTCGCCCGCAACTCGATCAGCACCTCACCGGCGCGCGGGCCCTCAAGTTCGACCGTGGTTACTTCCAGCGGCTTGCCGGCAGCCCAGGCAACAGCAGCGCGTGTCTTCATCCGACTCTTCCGCTTCATGACGAGGATCCTAGTGTGCCATGTCAGCAGAAATCTGCGACCGGCGCATACCCGTAATCAGGCGGCAACCTTCACAGGCCGCACCATCTCCCTCATAATGACGCCGAGTTTTAAGGAATAGCCCATGTCTCTGCGGAGCTTCAGCCTCTATCTGGTTTTACTTGGCCTGGCCGGCTGCGGTGGCAAGCCGCCACCGGCTATGGGTCCGCCGCAGGTCACGGTCGCGACACCGCTGGTACGCAAAATCACCGACTGGGACGAGTACACCGGTCGGCTGGCCGCCGTGGAATCCGTAGAAATCAGGGCGCGGGTCAGCGGCTACCTGCAGTCCGTAGACTTTGAAGACGGCGAGCTCGTCAAGCGTGGCGATCTGCTGTTCGTCATTGATCCCCGCCCCTATGAGGCGGCACTCGAGGAAGCACGAGCTGGTCTGACGCAGGCGAAGGTACGCCTGGAACTCGCGAGCAACGATCTGGACCGGGCCAAACGTCTCTTCGCCTCACGAGCGATCTCAGAGGAAGAGGCAGACGCACGCACCAAGCAGCATCGCGAAGCAGAAGCTGCGCTGGAAGCCGCACAGGCTGCAGAGAAAGGCTCGGCGCTGAACCTCGAGTTTGCGCGCATCAAGGCACCGATCAGCGGACGGATCGGCCGCAAACTGGTAACCGTCGGCAACCTGGTCAGCAGTGCCGGCGACAAGCCCACCTTGCTGACCACCATCGTTTCAGTCGATCCGGTTCAGGTGTATTTCACGGCCGATGAACGTGCCTTTCTTCGCTACACGCGCCTTGCAGAGAAAGGCATCCGGCCCAGTTCACGTACGGCACCTAATCCGGTCCGGCTGCAACTCGCTGACGAGAAGGACTTCCCGCACGTCGGGCATATGGACTTCGTCGATAACCAGGTGGATCCGGCGACCGGCACCATGCAGGGGCGAGCAGTCTTCGACAATCCGGATGGCGACCTGACGCCGGGGCTGTTTGCACGCGTCAAGCTGCTCGGCGAAGGCCCCTATGAAGCGCTGATCCTGCCCGATCAGGCCATCGCCACCGACCAGGGCCAGCGACTGGTCTATGTCGTGGGGCCGGACAACGTGGTGTCGCCGCATCCCGTCACGCTCGGGCGCTCACTCGGCGAGCTGCGGATCATCCGCGACGGCCTCAGCGCGACCGACCGGGTGGTGATCAACGGCCTGCAACGCGTACGACCGGGCATCACCGTCGCGCCAGTGGAGGGAACCATTGCCGAGCCCGTGGACGGGATGGCCGCCGCCGCCAAGCCATGAATTTCAGCCATTTCTTTATCGACCGGCCGCGCTTTGCTGCCGTGCTTTCAATTCTCATCACGATCGTCGGTGTGATCGCCTACTTCGGCCTACCGGTGACCCAGTACCCGAATGTCGTGCCACCGACGATCATCGTGACTGCCAGCTACCCGGGTGCCACACCCGAGGTAATCGCTGATACCGTTGCCGCACCGCTTGAGCAGGAAATCAACGGCGTGGAAGGGATGCTTTACCTCGCTTCCTCGTCTACCAGCGATGGCCGGGTCACCCTCACAGTCACCTTTGACCTCGGCATAGACCTCGACGCAGCGCAGGTACTGGTACAGAACCGGGTTGCAATCGCTGAGCCGCGCCTGCCGGAGGAAGTCCGCCGCATTGGTGTCGTAACGGTCAAGAGCTCCCCCGACCTGATGATCGTGGTCCATCTTGAATCACCGGACGACAGTCTGGATCAGCTGTATATCTCCAATTACGCGCTGCTGCGTGTCCGCGACGTACTGGCGCGCATCAACGGCGTCGGCCAGATCAACGTAGTGGGCGCGCGCGAATACAGCATGCGCATCTGGCTGGATCCGGACCGCATGGCCGGGCTCAAGGTGACTGCCAGCGACGTAGTCAACGCGTTGCGCGCCCAGAATATCCAGGTGGCAGGCGGCGCACTGGGTGAACAGCCCGCACCGGGCAGCAATGCCTTTCAGGTGACGGTCAGCAGCCAGGGACGCCTGGCAGACACAGAACAGTTCGGGCAGGTCATCATCAGGAGCGGTGAGGACGGCCGGTTGATCCGCGTGGCCGACGTTGCCCGCGTCGAACTCGGCGCGCGCGACTACCTCACCAACAGCCTGCTCGATGGCCGGCCGGCTGTGGCACTGGTCATGTTCCAGCGACCGGGCAGCAACGCGCTGGAGACCGCTGAGGAAGTCAAACGCACCATGGCGAATATGGCGCCGGGCTTTCCGAAGGGCCTCGTCTATCGCATCGTCTACAACCCGACCGACTTCATCGCCCAGTCCGTGAAGGCCGTCTACCTCACCTTGTTCGAAGCCACGGCGCTCGTTGTCATCGTGATCCTGCTGTTTCTGCAGAACTGGCGCGCAGCAATCATTCCCATCACCGCCATTCCCGTGTCCCTGATCGGGACTTTTGGCGTTATGGCCGCACTCGGTTACTCGCTCAATAACCTGACGCTGTTCGGCCTGGTGCTTGCCATCGGCATCGTCGTGGACGACGCGATCGTGGTGGTCGAAAGCATTGAAAGAAACCTGGAAAATGGCCTGGCAGCACGCGACGCAGCACGCCGCACCATGACCGAAGTCGGCACGGCGCTGGTCTCCATCGCCCTGGTGCTGGTTGCCGTATTTGTGCCCACCGCATTTTTGGGTGGTATCACCGGACAGTTCTTCCGGCAATTTGCGGTAACGATCGCTGCCGCCACGGTGATTTCCGCATTGGTGTCGCTGACACTCAGCCCGGCGCTCGGTGCGATTCTCCTGCGCCGACACGATGAACCGCCCGACCGTATCGATCGATGGCTGGAGCGGCTGCTTGGCGGTATATTTCGCGCTTTCAATCACGGCTTCGATCGTCTGCGCGAGAGATACGGGCGCGTGCTTGACCGAACCGTGCGCCGGCCGGGCCTGGCACTGTCTGCCTTTGCCGTCATGCTGGTGCTGACAGCAATCGGTTTTCTGCTGGTGCCGACGGGCTTTATTCCGCAGCAGGATCAGGGCTATCTGATCACCATCGTGGAATTGCCGAAGGGGGCATCGCTGGACCGGACCACTGCAGTTATCCAGCGCGCGACACAGATCGCGATGAAGGTCCCGGGGGTAGAGCGCATTGTGGCCTTCGCGGGGTTTTCAGCAGCGACCGGTTCAAATGCCAGCCACTCCGGCACAGTGTTCTCGGGGCTAAAGGATTTCGGCGACCGGCAAGCGGGTGAATCAGGAACAGAGATTGCCGCGAAGTTGAATGCGGCGTTCAGCGAGATTCAGGAAGCCAGTCTGTTCGTCGTTGCGCCACCACCGGTGCGCGGCATCGGCAGTGGTGGTGATTTCAAGCTGATGGTGCAGGACCGCAGCGGCCAGGGCCTGCAGGCACTGGAGAAGGCGGCGTGGGACCTGGTCGGCGCACTCGCACAGTCCGGTGAGGTGGCACGACCCTACAGCACATTCACGACGACGGCACCGCAGTACTACCTGGATATCGACCGGACCAAAGCCGAGATGATGAACGTGCCGATAGAGAGCGTGTTTGACACGCTGCAAATCTATCTGGGTTCCTCATATGTGAATGACCTGACGCTTTTTGGTCGCAACTATCGTGTGACAGCCCAGGCCGATGCGCCATGGCGCCTGACACCGGAGGACATCAGCCGGCTGCGTACCCGCAATGCCGACGGTGAGATGGTGCCGCTCGGTTCACTGGTCACCCTCCGCCCCTCCTCTGGCCCGGACCGCGTGGTGCGCTATAACCTCTACCCGACGGCAGAAGTGCAGATGGGCACGCTGCCCGGCCACAGCAGCGGCCAGACCCTGGCAGCCGTCGAGCGTATCGCCGCGCAAACTCTCCCGCCCGGGATCGAGTACGAGTGGACGGAGCTTGCCTATCAACAGACGCACACCTCAAACCTCGGCCTGTTGATGTTTCCGCTGAGCGTGCTGTTTGTGTTTCTGGTGCTGACGGCGCAGTACGAAAGCTGGTCCTTGCCGGTCACCATCGTGCTGATCGTCCCCCTGTGTCTGTTGTTTGCCATCATTGCCCTGCTGCTGCGCGGGCTCGATATCAACATCCTGGCGCAGATCGGCTTCATCGTGCTGATCGGGCTGGCCAGCAAGAACGCCATCCTGATCGTCGAATTTGCCCGTCAGCAGGAAAGCGCAGGCAAGGATCACTTCAGCGCGGCAATCACTGCGGCCCAGCTGCGTCTGCGGCCCATCCTGATGACCTCGTTTGCGTTCATCGCCGGCGTAGTGCCGCTGATGCTGGCCTCCGGCGCCGGCGCCGAGATGCGACAGGTACTCGGCACCGTGGTGTTTGGCGGCATGCTCGGCGTCACGCTCATCGGCCTGTTGCTGACACCGGTCTTCTACACTGTGATTCGTGGCTGGCTGCGCAAGGACCACGCACCGGATGAGCCGGCCGGAACCGTTCAGCCATGAGGTATCAGGTCACCGTCCTGTTCGCGGTCCTGGTCACTGGCTGTGCTGCGGGCCCGGACTACCACGCCACGGTGCCAGACACTGCAGCAACATTTGCAGCGGCAAACGGTGCCGGCCTGAAGCAGGACATCCCTGATGCGGACTGGTGGCGGGATTTCAACGATCCCACATTGAATACGCTCATCGAACAGGCCGCAGGCGCGAACTACGATGTGCGTATTGCAATCGCCAACCTGCGCGCCTCGCGCGCCCTGCTGCAGGGTGGCCGGCTGGAGCTCGCACCGATCGTCACGGCACAAGGCAGCGTGATAAGGGAAAAACAGAGCCAGGCCGTCGGCCTGCCCCTCAACTTCGCGGACGACTATTACGACGCAGGTTTCGATGCCAGTTGGGAAATCGATATCTTCGGGCGGGTACGCCGCTCCGTCGAGGCACTGCGGGCCGACTATGAATCCGAACAAGCTGCCTGGCACGACATGCTGCGAAGCGTGGTCGGCGAAGTCGCCCGGACCTATGTCGAACTGCGTGGTGTGCAATACCGTCTTGCGGTTGCAGAGCGCAATACCATCAACCAGGAAGAAACCTACCAGCTCACGCTCGCCCTGCTTGAAGGAGGTCGCGGCACCGATCTGGATATCGCCCGGGCACTGGCACAACTGGAAACGACGCGCGCCAGCATCGGTCCACTACAGGCAGCGGAAACCGAAACCACCAACCGCCTGAAAGTTCTGGTTGGCGGAGACTCCACGCAACTCCGCACCCTGCTCGCTACCCCGGCGGAACTGCCGCAACCGCCCGAGCTGATTGCGGTAGATGACCCGGCCAGCATGCTGCGGCGCCGGCCGGACATCCGGACCGTCGAGCGGCAGTTGGCAGCAGCAACGGCTCGCACCGGTGCGGCCGTCGCCGACTATTTCCCGCGCGTTACCTTCAGCGGCTCAGTCGGCCGACGTGCCTCCTCGCTGTCTGATCTGGATAATTCCTCTGCCGAGCGCTACACCTTCGGCCCGAGGATCAGCTGGGCTGCACTGGACATGGGGCGGGTACGGGCCGAAGTGGCTGCGAATGACGCCCGTACCGAGGCCGCGATGGCGAACTGGGAAAAGACCGTGCAGATGGCGCTGCAGGAAACCGAATCGGCCTTGAACCGTTACTCCAGAACACGGGAGACGGCAGCACGTCTGCGTGTCGCAGCACAGGCCAGCGCGCAGGCGGCCGATCTGGCGCGGCTGCGTTACCGCTACGGTGCTGACAGCTTCCTCACCGTGCTGGATGCCGAACGGCGGCA
>JBATNV010000115.1:0-1611 GCA_049290495.1 Gammaproteobacteria bacterium
ACCTAAGTGCGGGAATCCCCGTCCTATCCAGCCTAAGTGGCGAAAATGCGCGCCTAATCGGCGATCACTCATGCGGATTGAGTTACGAAGCTGGAAGCACGAAAGACTTCCTGCGCAAGCTTTTATACCTGCTGAAGCATGCAGATAAACGACAGCTTATGGGACTTCGGGGCAAGGCACTGTTTGAAGGGCAATTCGACGGAAATATCGTCTTTGATGGCCTTATTCACCACCTGGAGAGCGTAGCTCAAAACAGCGCCAGGATGACTCAACCAACATTTGCGGAGAGCAACCCCTCACCCCCATTGCGATAGCGGCCTGCGTTCTACGCCCTGACTCAGAACGAATTCACCGCCGCCACCGCGACAGCGAGGTTATAGATGATCGTCGTAACCGCGCTCCACATGGGCAGCGGCGGCAGGCGCTCGGTGTCGACTGGTACGACGATCGTGTCGCCCGGACGGATGTCCTTGCCGGCATCACCGAACCAGCGGCTCTTCGAACCGGCGATCACCTGGCCGTTCGCCTTCACGACGTAGATCCTGCCGGTGTCCGCCTTCTGCGTGGTGCCACCACTCATGCCTATATAGTCGGAACGTGAAAGGCCCGGCTGATAGAGCAACGAGGTTGTGTTCTGCACTTCGCCGAGTACGGTGACTTCCTGGCTGCGCCTCGGCACGACCAGGCGGTCGCCGCCCTTGAGCAGGATGTCATCAGCCGATCCGGGCTTGGCCGCAAGCACCTGGGGCAGATCGATAGCCAGACGGCCGACGGGCTTGGTATTCCGTAGTTCCGCCAGTAGTGACTGCCCGGCCGAAAGCGACTGGGCACTGTTCTGTCCTGCTGCACCCGGCGCCTGGCTGGACTGCAGGGCCATCGCCGCCATATCGCGCTGCAGGCGGTCGGTGAGCGCCGCGATTTGCTTCGCCTCGCGCTCCTTCAAATTCTCGCGGGTAAATACCACGCCATCAGCGAAAGCCAGGTCCGTCAGCCCGCCGGCGCGACCGATCACGGAGGTCAGCGTTTCGCCGCGACGAATCGGGTAGCGGCCGGGGAAGCGCACCTCGCCCTGGAGGGTTATCGCCTCCTGCTCTGACCATTGCGGCACAGAGCGAATCGTAATCACATCAAATGGTTGCAGGGCTATATTGGCCGCTGGGTCACCCGCCTGTGCGGCTTCCAGATTGACCGGCAGCAGCTCCGTACGGCGCGACTCACCATTGATGACCTCGTAGCGCACCAGTTCAGCGTCAGCGGCAAAAGCGGCCTCATTCAGGCCACCACCAGCACGCACCAGATCCGCCACGCGCATCCCCGCTTCCAGCGGGTAGGCACCCGGCATACGCACATTGCCGCCGATGTTCACGACCTGGCTGGGACGCTCGCGACTGCTCTGCCGGTTGAGATCGGCAAGCACCGGGTCGAGCAGGAGCGAACGCGTCGTCTCCATATCAAAGACGATGACCTGGTCGTGCGGCGCCAGTACCACGTTGGCTTCGGATTGCGGCGCTGCCCAGGCTTTTGCGAGGTCTGCCGACAATACGGTGACACGACGGTCTGGGGGCAGCTCGCGCCGGATCAGCACGTAGTGCAGATCGGCGTTCGGCTTGA
>JBATNV010000116.1:0-3446 GCA_049290495.1 Gammaproteobacteria bacterium
GCCTTCAGGCGCGATCTTCTTTTCCCGCAGGAACATCGCGGCTGAAGCCGCTCCTACCGTGCCAGCACCGTATCGAGCGCCTGTACGAAAGCCGCGATGATCGGCTCGTTGTACTTGCCCACCGGTACCCCGTTGTAGATCAGATGAGTGCCATCGACGATATATTCACGGACGTAAGGCACGGTCCAGTCCGGATAGTCCACCTGCTGGTAGCGGTCGTAGCCCGGTATGTCTTCGAAGTTGAACATCGCATGTGAAAACAGCGTGTCGGTGTTTTCTGCAAAGAACTCGATCGGGATATTGAGGACATAGTCAAACTTGTCGCGGATGCCATCCTTGAATGCCTGGTTGGTGGACAGGTATTTGCCATCCGGATTGTTGATGGGGTCGGCAAAATGATCCTGGCCGAGCACGACTTCCCGGCGACTGAAGTCATAGGTATCGAGCAGGGCCTTGAGGTCCTGTAGCGTGGTATCGCGATAGGCTGGCGCGAGCTTGATCCAGGCTTCATTCGGCACCCGGTCCCAGGCCATGCCGTGTATCGACATGACGACCTTCACTGCCGAGCCTTTCGGTAGTTGATCCAGGCGGTCGCGCAGCATGTTCACCCAGGTCTGGCGCAGCACCGGAAAGTTGCCGAGCTGCGGCTGGATGATCATCTTGATTGCCTTGTGCCCGTGCTGCTCCTGCCATTCGTGGATGTAGTGCATGGCGTGGCGGACACTGCCGTTGAACTCCTCGTGGTGTGAATAGATTGGTGCGGGCGCCGCGAGCAGCACCGTGTCCACACCGGTATCGAGCAACTCATACATGGCCTTGCGCGCCAGTCCAAAATTGTCAGCCGTTACCCAACGCCACTCGATCGGCCCGTGGCGCGCCTGGATCTCCTGCATGGCCGGCTCGACGATGGCGCGCATACCGGCCTCATGCGGGATCTTGTGTCCCTTGATGCCGATGCCGTAGTAGTAGGTGAGCGCCTTGGTGGCGAGCTTCGCCGACACCGTGGGCATGCCTTCCTGACGCGTGGTCAGCAGGAAGTAGCCGTGATCCAGATGCAGGCGGGCATTGGGCGGCACCCATTCGATCTCACCCGTATGCAGCTTGTCGACATAGGGCAAGCCGTCGAGGTCGCTGTCCCGACCCCAGGCATCGACCAGGTGTTCGGGTTCAAACTGCTCAAACTCATAGGGTCGTGCGGGATCAAGCAACAGTACACCGCGGTCGGCGATCCACGGGATATTGATCGGCCAGGGGATGTACTGCCTGGCTTTCTGCGCGAGCAGGAAGTAATCCTCGATCCGGTAGTCTTCCGGCATGACCAGGCTGGAGATGAAGATCCCCACCCGGCCTTCCGGCACAGTGTCCTGGCTGAGGTAATAGTCGTAGTAGTTTGGCGCCACCAGCTGCGCTGGCGTGCGGTTCATGTACTTGTAGGTACCGTAGCCGCCGATTGCCGTGAGCGCGGCGAAGCCAGCCAGCCCAATCAGCAGCTTTTTTAACAGACGCATAAATCTCCCCCCGGTAGCGCTGTGCTGATCCTACAGGAATGGTGCAATCCGTTCGGCCATCAGCCGGATGGGTGGATCAGGCGCGCTCGAACTTCGGCAATACGTGCTCCGCGACGAGCTTCAGGCCAGCCATCGGCTCATCGAACAGGCGAATCGAGAGTTCAGTGAGACCGGCCTTCTCGAATAAGCGGAAGCGTTCGATCTGCAGATCGATATCAGCGAGATCGCCGGCTGAGGAGCAGGCCGCGATCAGGCGATTGACGATTGATTCCGGTACATCTTCGATCTTGCCGGTACGGGTCCAGAAGGCCTTGGCAAAGTTCTGCCATTTGTCGATCACCAGCTGGCGCTCTTCGGGCGTCACATACGGCAGCATGTCGTACTTTGGCGGCAGCAACTCGCCACGGAAGACCAGCTCGCGACGCGCCTCATACATGGATTTTTCCCGGTCCGCCTTGATGTGCCAGGCCCAGAAGTTGCCGATGCGAAAATCGGTTGCCGGCGTCTTGCGCGCAGCGAGGCCGGCGCGCAGCGCTTCCATGTGATGATCGATCTTCTCCGGCGTGACATCACTCATCTGCGTGCCGTCGGCGATCTCGCCAGCCAGGTGCAGCATCTTTAGCCCGGTTGAGCAGGTGAAGATACCTGGCCGTGTCGCCTTGGCCCAGCCGTTTTTCAGCGGCCGGCTGAGCTGGAACACTTCGCCGGGATAGTTCATTACGAGCTTGCCGGAGGTTACAGAAGTCACGATATCGACGGCCTCACGCACGCTCTGCAGCATGCGGTTTGCCTTCGGGTCGAGTTTCATGCCGATGGCGCCCATCACGGAACCGCCACCCCCGATTGCGACGATGGTGCGGCCATTGCTGATCTCGTTCAGTGTCTGCGTTGCGTTCGCGATCTTCAGCGGGTGCATCTCGTAGGGACTGACGGCCAGGATGCCGAGACGGATCTTCTTCGTTGCCAGCGCGGCCGGCACGAGCGCCACGAAAGCGTCAGGATTCTGGTGGTAGTTCGAATGCCAGAGGGTGCGAAAACCATAGTTCTCGGCGGCGACCGCCAGTTCGGCGACCTGCGCGGGACTGAGATCCGGTTCGAGAATGATGTCTATCTGCATGGCGGTGTCGGACTCGGTTACAGGGAGCGCACAGGGTGCCCGCCGGCCGCGCATAACTCAACCGGCAGGGGTGACGATGCGTGGTCGTCAGGCGGATCATCAAACTGATGTTTGGCTATACTGTCGCCGGTGCATCAGACATGAATCTTACCCTCTACTCCTCGCAAGGCTCGGGCAACTCATACAAGGTGGAGTTGCTGCTGCGCCTGATGCGCCAGCCCTATCAGCTGCGCCCGGTGGATCTCCAGCGCCATGAGCAGCTCGGCATCGAGTTTCTGGCGCGTAACCGTTTCGGGCAGGTGCCGGTGCTGGTTGATGGTGACATCGTGCTCACCGATTCCCACGCGATCATGCTCTACCTGGCAGGGCAGTACGGTGACCCGTTGCAGCACGACTGGGCGCCGCTCGATCCCTTGTCGCTGGCGCTGGTGATGCGCTGGCTGTCGGTGTCGGCGAATGAAATCCAGAATGGGCTGGCCATACCGCGTGCGGTTAAGCGGCTCAACTGGCCCTTCGACTACATGCAGGCTGTCAGGATGGGTTACCGGACGCTGCGCATCATGGATGAGCATCTGGCCGCCCGCGAATGGCTGGCGCTTCCGCATGCCACCGTCGCAGACATTGCCTGCTATCCCTATATCCTGCTGGCAGGCGAAGGCGGCGTGGATACGCGACCCTTCGCTAACGTTCTCGCCTGGTGCCGGCGCGTCGAAGCGCTACCGCATTTCTGGCCAATGCCGCGCCTGCAGGATATTCCGGAAGTTCCGCTGGTACCGGTATTGTAGGAGCCGCTGCTGTGGGAGCGGCTTTAGCCGCGATCC
>JBATNV010000117.1:0-50261 GCA_049290495.1 Gammaproteobacteria bacterium
TGACTGACGATGTGGGTGCCGAAGACAGTACCGATGTCGCTATAGATGCAGCAGCGGGTAGCGGCGGCGGTGGAATGATGCACCCTCTGCTGCTTGCCGCTCTGCTGGCCGTCGGTCTGCGCCGCAAACGCAAACTCGCACGCTGCTAGCGGTAGCCCTTCGCCTGCAACTGGAACAGGTGTGCATAGCGACCGTTCATCTCCAGCAATTCTGTATGCGTGCCATATTCAGCGATGCGGCCTTCCTCGATGACGGCGATCCGGTCAGCCTGGCGCACTGTGGAAAAGCGGTGTGAAATGAGAATCGACATCCTGCCGGCAGTGTGTTCGCGAAAATATTCGAAGAGTTCGGCCTCAGCTCCGGCATCCATTGAGGCGGTGGGTTCATCGAGTATCAGCACATCCGCCGAGATCCGCATGAAGGCCCGCGACAGCGCAACCTTCTGCCATTGCCCGGTAGACAGTTCCTTGCCACCGCGGAACCAGCTACCGAGCTGGGTCGCAAAGCCCTGTTCCATTTTCTGGATGAAGCTCATGGCCATACCTTTGCGCGCTGATTCTTCCCAGCGGCTTTCATCGGTGTAGGCCTCCACGTCACCGGCACCGATGTTTTCACCGACGGTGAACTGGTAGCGGTTAAAGTCCTGGAAGATCACCGCAATCTGTCGGCGTAGTGCCTCTCGATCCCATTCGCGGATTTCCAGACCATGCAGCGATACGACTCCAGAGTCAGGCTGATAAAGTCCACATAAGATCTTGATAAGTGTTGATTTTCCGGCACCATTCTCGCCCACCAGGGCAAGGCTTTCACCGGGCCGGATATGCAGGTTGATATCGCTGAGGGTTGGCGCACTCGCACCCGGATAGGTGAACGATACATGCTCGAAGCGCACGCCGTCGCTGCGATCCGGGCCGCTGCCCAGGGTCCCCCAGTGATAAACCGGTGCCTGCTCCAGGTAGTCATAGAGGTTGGTCAGGTACAGGTTGTCCTCATACATGCCGCCAATTGAAGCGAGGCTCGCGGATACAGCGCCCTGCCCCTGCTTGAACAGCAGCAGATACATGGTCATCTCACCGATCGTAATAAGATCCTGGACGGCACTGACGGCGATCCAGCCATAGGCACCGTAGAGCACTCCGGTACCAAACAGGCTGAGTAGAAGGCCCCAGCTTTCACGCCTCAGTGTGAGCGCCTTGTCCTCGCTGTAGATCTTCGTGAAGATTTTCTTGTAGCGACCGAGCAAGAGCGGACCGAGCTGGAACAGTTGCACCTCCTTGGCGTTGTCGTCCCGGGCAAGTACGGTCTCCAGATAGAACTGCAGTCGCGACTCCGGCGCACGCATACGGAACAAGCGAAAGGTATCCCCGGAGAACTTCGTTTCAGCCAGAAAGGAAGGAAGCCCCGCGAGGATAAGGAGCACCATGGCCCATGGTGAAAAATGCGCCAGCAATACGCCGAAGCTCACCAGCGACACGAGCTGCTGGAACAGCCCGAAATTACGCATCACCAGGCTGAGCGGCCGGCTCGATGCTTCACGCCGCGCGCGGGTCAGCTTGTCGTAGAACCCGGCGTCTTCAAACTGTGTCAGATCCAGGGTCAGGGCTTTCTCCAGGATCATCTCGTTAACGCGCTGCCCGAGCTGGGCACGCAGCAGTGACTGGCAGGCGCTAATACCGCGCTGTGCCGCGCCCAGCAGCGCAATCACCGCCGCCTCAATAACGACGAGTTGCAGAACATGTGCATAGACAGGCGACGCCCCGCCCTTCACGAGGCCCATCTGCAGGACGATCGCATCGATGACCAGCTTGCCCACCCACGCGGCCGCTGCCGGCAGTACGCCAGTGGCGACAGTCAGGGCGGCAAGCGCCAGTGCAAGCTGGCGGTTCGTTTCCCAGACCAGCCGGATGGCCCGCCCGCTGTACCGAAGTACGGACAGATTAAGGCCAAGCTTGTTGAGCAGGCCAGGCGGTGGTGGCGGTGCAGGTCCAGGAACCGGACCGTGTGGACTTGAGGTACTGCGGGTCATGGCGACAGCACCCCGTCAAGGCTCAGGAAGATCCGCAATTCAGGGCTTGATTCCCGAGGGGCCTGGCGGCTTGCCAAACAGGGCCTTGAAGCGGGCCAGGTCGGCAAAGTTGACGATACCGCCGCTACCATTGAGATCGCCATCCGCATTCGTAGTTCCAAACGTAGTTTTGAAGGCAGCCAGATCGGCAAAGTTTACGATACCACCGCTGTTGCCCAGGTCACCGTCGCAGATGTTGCCATAGCCATCGCCGTCGGTATCGCGCTGACTGTTGCCACCGGCATCCGGCAGCAAGGGGCCATTTGCGACATCGATGCAGTTATCCTGGCTGTCATAGGCGCCATCAGCATCGGAATCTGCAAGCAGCTGCCAGGCCAGCCCGTAATCCCATTTGAATGATCCCGCCGGCTTCACGCGTAGCGCATAGCGTGCGCCGGCTGGAACAATCATCCAGATATTCTCGGTGTTCTCGATAGTGCTCTGTGAAGCGGCGACGACCGGACTGGCGACCTCTTCCAGATTGACGACTTCGATATTCAGATCATGCAACGTTGCAGTCGGATTGAAGTTGTAGGTCGAACCACCGTTGATATCCAGGTTCCAGACAAGCGCAGCGGTCAGGACACGCGGCCTGGCATCGACGGGCAGCGGATAGGTGCCTGTCGTATTGCTGCCTGAAGCGCCACCAAAGGCAGGGTCATAGTCAAAGCCACGGCTGGCAACACTGCTGCTCCCGTTGCCATCTTCAGTACTGCCCTGTTCGCCACCGGCAAGGATCCAGTAGCTGTTGCCGACGTTCAGCTGACCGGCGCCATAGCGACGGTCCAGGCCGTTAGTGGTCTGGTCTGCGCTGCTGACCCGGTAATTGAGCAGATCGATGGAGCTACTGTCATGCGTGACGCGATCAGCACCCGCCATCAATGCCGCCTTGATGACCTCGGAACGTTCTGCATTGCGGACCAGGATTCCGGCCCGGTTCGTCATGCTCGTGCTGACGGGATCACTCGACCATAACGGGTTGTCGTGCCCGGCCTGCACCAGCATGGCCACGGCTGAAGCGATACGCGGTGCAGCCGTACTCGTGTAGTCCGACGGGTCAACCAGATCCGGTCGAGTGCGCCCGACAGTGTAGGTTTCATCCAGCGCCGCAGAGCCCACCTGGGTCTGGCCATCTGTGCGCCCGGCCGCAATCGCGTTATAGGCGGAACCGAGCAAGGCTATGGAGCTGGTGCCGGCACCGTTACCCAGGCCCACCACCTGTAGATACTCGTCAGTCTCAATCAGCCAGTCCACGCGACGCAGTACATAGCTGTCAGCACCCGTCGCGCTGCCGACGTAGCTGTGATTGGCGACGCGACTGGTGGAGGACAGTGGCCGACTGCCACCGCTGCCGAGAACCGTGAGCAGCGCACCGCCACCCATCCAGTCATTTGCCGAGAATGCCATGATGTTGCTGACGCCCGGCGCGATCGAGCGGCTATTGCCGTAGAAACTGCCGCCGACGCTGGTGGCATGTTCCGAATACAGGCCGGTGGGTGCAGCCGAGGCATTGCTGATGGTCTTGCCAACAAACTCGGCACTGGCCGGATCGGGGAACCAGACCTCCTGGCCGCTGGCCTGGGTACTGCCTTCAACCTGTGTGACCCGTATCCCCATGCCATGCGGAGTTAATACGCCCAGTTCCTGCTGCAGCTTCGTGTAGCCGATATCGGCCTTATAGTCGGCTGTGGCGACTGTCGGCAGCAGCGCCAGGAGAGCGAAATACAGGTGGATAGGTGAGTGGCGAAGCGGGCACATGGCTTCGATAGTAGAACAACGCTACACATGTGGGTAAGCGAGACGCGGCAATGGCAGCAGCTTATGTAACAGCGCGGCATAATCCGCCGCCATGACACTCGCTGAAATCACACGCTTTGCGCCAAGCCCCACCGGTGGTCTGCATCTCGGCCACGCCTACTCGGCGCTGCTTGCGCATACGGCAGCCCGCGACACCGGCGGGCGTTTCTTGCTGCGCATCGAAGACATCGATGCAGGCCGCTGCCGACCGAGATACACGGCACAGATCATCGATGAACTGCAATGGCTGGGGATCGACTGGGACGGTCCGGTGCGCCGCCAGTCCGAACGCATTGATGCCTATCGCTGCGAACTTGAGGCGCTGACGTTCCGCCGCCTGACCTATCCCTGTTTCTGTACGCGTCGGGATATCGCCGACGAAATCTCAGGTATGCAGTCGGCACCGCAAGGACCTGAGGGCCCCTTGTATCCGGGCATCTGCCGGAGGCTCGATGAAAGCACGCGTGCCATGCGCATCGCTGCGGGTGAACCGCATGCTGTCCGACTGGATATCGCGGCCTGCCTGCAGCATCTCGGTGCCGGGCCACTGGACGGCTTTCTCGAAACCGGACGCGGTCCTGGCGGTGAGACCGGGCGGATTGCGCTGCAGCCCGGGATACTTGGCGACATCGTGCTGGGGCGTCGTGATGTCGGTGTCAGCTATCACCTGGCTGTCGTGATCGACGATCACGACCAGGGCGTGACGCTTGTCACCCGGGGTGAGGATCTGTTTGTAGCGACACATGTACAGCGGCTGCTACAGGCCGTGCTCGGCTTTACAGCGCCGCGCTATCGTCATCATCCCCTTATCCGCGATGCCAGCGGCCGTCGCCTGGCCAAAAGGGATCAAGCTCAGACGCTTGCGGCTTTACGCGCATCCGGTATGTCGCCAGCCGCAGTACGAGCCCGGTTGCGCCTGAACCAGTAGCGACCTATCTCGGCGCTGCCACCCAGAAACAGCGGCATTCCCGTGCTTGTTTTCGGATCCCAGGCGGTTTCTTCGAGTTCCGGCGCAAAGTAACTGCCAAGATTTTTGCGACTGATTCGTCGCGGGCCGATAGGCCAGAGATCCCACCAGCCGCGACGGCCAAAATGCAGCAGGATGTAATCGCCGTCTGGAGCCAGCCATTCGAGGATCCGTCGCTTGTAAGCTGGTCGAAGGGCATCCGGCAAGCCATGCAGGCATCCGACGTCGAGAATCACATCAAAGGGTCCGGGGTGGGCGAGCCGGGTCGCTTCAGCCGTAACGTCAGCCTGCGCCACGGTTACATCGAGCCCGGCCCCCCTTGTCCGCTCGCCAGCCAGCCGCACCGCCTGGGGCATGAAGTCGAGCGCAGTGACCTTATAGCCGCGCTCGGCAAGCCACAGCGAATTAGTGCCAGCACCGCAACCGAGGTCGAGTGCAGTACCCGGCGCCTTCCGCGCCTGTAATGCCTTGCCCAGCAACGCTGGCGGTTCAGCCTCATGCCAGGGCAGGTCTTCCGCACGATGGGCCCGCGCATACAAGCGTTCAAAAATCCGGCGGCTCTGTTCGCTCATGTTGTTGTCGCCTCTTTATCTGTCACAGCTTGTAGACACACGGCCGTTATCTTGTACTCGGGACACCGGGACTCCGGATCGCCCCGCGAACTGGTCAGCGCGTTGGTATGCGTTTCGGGAAAATGAAATGACAGGAACAGGAGCCCCGGCATAGAAGCTTCGCACACCACGCTGCCCGGCCAGCGACTTGATCGCCTTACTGTCCATCGTCTATCGCACCCCTGTGGCAGACTATGCGTCCTCCCATTATCCCGCGCGAGTCGCTGTGCCACCATGCCCATAATGGAAAGCTCGAATCTTAGTCCCAGGCAGTACTGGGCGCAGATAAAGGCCAATCCGAATCGCGCGAAGTTCGGGTTCGGTCAGCGCGCAGCACTGATCAATATCGATCTGCAGCGTGCCTACACTGATCTGGCGACTTTCAAAACCGCCTATCAGACCGATCTGCGCCAACTCCCACTGATCGACGAACTTGCAGAACTGACCCGCAGCCGGGGTATGCCGGTCATCTGGACGTATGTCGCCTACATGGACAATGCTGACGACGCCGGCGTGTGGGGAACGCGAACTGATACCGCGGACTCACTGCAGAATATCAAGGTCGGGTCAGAACGCGCCGCACTGGATCCCCGGCTGCATATCGATCATCGCCGCGACGCAATCTTCAACAAGCGCATGGCGAGCGTGTTCCATGAAACGCCGGTCGCCTCGCTGCTGGTCTGGCACCGTGTGGATACGGTGATCCTGACCGGCGGAAGCACCTCGGGCTGCGTGCGCGCCAGTGCCGTCGATGCCCTATCGCGGAATTTCCGGGTGATCGTCGTGGAAGAGTGCGTAGCCGACAAACACGAAATCCCCCACTTCGCCAGCCTCTGCGACCTGATGCTCAAGTATGCGGATGTCGAGTCCGTAGACATGGTGCGCAACTGGCTGAAACAGCAACCACTGGTTGAAACCAATAAACATGGCCATACATAAAATACTGAAAATGGGCGATCCGCGCCTGCTCCGGATCGCACAACCGGTTCTCCAGTTCAATACGCCTGATCTGGATGAGCTGATTCGTGACCTGTTCGAAACGATGAACGCCGCCGACGGCGTGGGCCTCGCGGCTCCGCAAATCGGTGTGGACCTGGCCGTCGTGATCATGGGCTTCGAGAGCAACGAGCGTTATCCGGATGCACCAGCCGTTCCGGAAACCATCCTCATCAATCCGGTTATCGAGCCGCTGGGGCCCGAGGAAGAAGAGGATTGGGAAGGCTGCCTGTCAGTACCCGGCATGAACGGCGTGGTGCCGCGCTTCAGCCGCATCCGCTACCAGGGCTTTGACGCAAAGGGCCAGACCATCGATCGCATCGCCGAGGGCTTTCATGCCCGCGTCGTGCAACACGAGTGCGATCACCTGATCGGCAAACTGTACCCGATGCGGATTCGTGATTTCAGCCGCTTCGGGTACAGCTCAGCCCTTTTTCCGGGTCCGGCCACTCAACCGCGGGACTGACCGGCAGCAGCGCGCTCAGCCAAATTTGGGCAGGTGCGCCAGGGACTCCTTGATCGCTTCGGCGGGATAGTCGTAGTCGCGCAGTTCGCCGGCAAAGTAACGGTCATAGGAACTCATGTCGAAATGGCCGTGACCTGACAGGTTCAGCAGTAGCGCCTGGCTCTGCCCTGTTTCGGTACAGCGCCGCGCCTCACGAATCGTGGCGGCAATGGCATGCGTCGATTCAGGCGCTGGCACGATGCCTTCGGTGCGTGCAAACAGCAGACCTGCCTCAAAGGTTTCCAGCTGCGGAATAGCGACAGCCTCGACCAGTCCCGCGTCGACCAGCTGGCTGACCAGCGGTGAAGCACCGTGATAGCGCAGCCCACCGGCATGGATACCTGGCGGCACAAAGTCGTGGCCGAGGGTATGCATCTTGAGCAACGGTGTCAGGCCAGTGGCATCGCCGAAGTCATAGGTATAGATGCCCTTCGTCAAGGTCGGACAGGAGGTCGGTTCAACCGCGACGAGTCGGACCTGCCGGCCTGCTGCCTTGTCGGCAAAGAACGGAAAGGCAATGCCAGCAAAATTTGAACCGCCACCGCAGCAGCCAAATACGGCATCCGGGTAGTCGTTGGCGAGCGCCATCTGCTTGCGTGCTTCCAGCCCGATAATGGTCTGGTGAAGCATCACGTGGTTGAGTACCGAGCCGAGCGCATAGTTGGTATCGGCACGCCCGATGGCCTCCTCGACCGCCTCGGAAATGGCGATGCCGAGCGACCCCGGGGTATCAGGATTTCTCTGCAGGATCTGTCGTCCCGCGGCTGTCAGATTGCTCGGACTGGCGAAAACCTCCGCACCCCAGGTTTGCATCATCGAGCGCCGGTAGGGTTTCTGCTCATAGCTGACCCTGACCATATAGACGCGGACCTCAAGACCGAGCAACTGGCCGGCGAGCGCCAGCGAGCAGCCCCACTGGCCCGCGCCGGTCTCGGTCGCGAGGCGCCGGATGCCGACAAGCTTGTTGTACCAGGCTTGTGGAATCGAGGTATTGGGCTTGTGCGAACCAGTCGGGCTCACTGACTCGTTCTTGTAATAGATTCGCGCCGGGGTTTTCAGCGCCTGCTCCAGGCGATGAGCCCGGTACAGCGGGCTCGGGCGCCAGAGTTTGAAAATCTCCCGAACTTCCTCCGGAATGGTGATCCAGCGCTCGGCGCTGACCTCCTGTTCGATGAGTCCGGGTGGAAAGATCGCAGCGAGGGACTCGAGCGTTGCCGGTTTGCCATCGGCACCCAGCGGTGGCGGTGGCGGACTCGGCAAGTCGGCCACCACGTTGTACCAGTGCGTCGGCAGCTCCGATTCCTGCAACAAGAACTTGGTCGTCATCGTCTCACTCCGCATAAATTAAGTTTTGTCCAGAGTGCAGCATATCAGGCTCATGGCAGGACGATTGCGTGAAAACCCTTATATGGCTCACTCTGCCACTGAGGCATGTTGTGGCCGTCAAGGATGACGCCGACCGGGTTTGTGCGTCATGCCAGCACCAACCCGAGGATACAAAATGCTCACACTCACCTCACACAGCAAGGTTGCTGAACTGCAGAATGGTCCGGCCGGAGTCATGCGGACCTTGATTTCTACCGGTATATTTCGCGATGGGGATAACCCGGAAGTCACGATCGGTGAGCTGTGCTGGAACTTCGGCTTCAATCCCGGCATTTTGCTCAATATGCTCGAGTCGGCGAATATCACCGAAGAAACTCCGCCGATTGATATCGCACCCTTTAAAGCCATGCCGCTGCTCGAACTCGTCGAACATATCGAAGACGTTCATCACCATTACCTGCGGGAAAACCTGCCGGTTCTGACCGGACTGACCAGTCTGGTTGCTGCGGCACATGCTGACGATCAGCGGCTTGCCGCCCTGAATGCCGAGATGCAGAACATCGCCATCGAACTCGAGTCACACCTGGCGCACGAGGAAGAGGCCCTGTTCGCGATGGTTCGTGATCTGGCCCTCCGCGGTACGGTCAAAGCCACACGTTGTGGAGATGCGGTTGGCGGCCCGATCGCCTGCATGGAGACCGAGCATGAGGCCGCTACGGAAACCCTGAAAAAAATGCGTGCACTCACTGACGGCTACACGGCTCCGGCCGATGCTGACGAAACCTGGCAGGAGATGCTTGCGGGTATTGCACGCTTTGACCAGGACATGATTGAGCATATGTACAAGGAGAACCGGGTGCTGTTTCCGCGTGCACTGGATGCACAGCGCGGCAGTGGCAAGTGAGGATCACTCTGGCCTGAGCTACAACCAGGCCAAGGTGAGCGGCGCACACATGACGCAAAATAAATGAAGTGAAATGAACCAAGCTGATCTAGATCAGGGTGAATCCGGATCAGCTAAGCGATAAATAACTCAAGTTTTGCTGAGATTCTCAAGAGGAGTAAATGGCGTGTATATAAATTTCTGGTATCCGATTATTCGCAGTGAAGACCTCGGTTTTGGTAAGCCCGAGAAAGTCAAGGTGCTTGGTTGCAACGTCGTTGCTTTTCGTGATGACGAGGGCGGCGCCCATGTACTGAGCGATACCTGTACCCACCGTGGTGCATCGCTCGGCGGTGGCTGGTCGCTGGCCGGAAAGCCGCGCATCGTCAACAACTGTATCGTCTGCCCGTACCATGGTTGGGAATTCGGTGCCGACGGCGAGTGCAAAAACATTCCGTCTATCGGTTATGGTACCAAGCCGCCCCCGCGCGCCAAGGTCGACTCGTATCCCGTGCAGGAGAAGTACGGCATCGTGTTCGCCTTCCTCGGTGATGAGCCGGAAGCCACGCGTCCGCCGCTGCTGAATATCGAGGAATACGGTCAGCCCGGCTGGCGTGCCAACCAGGTGCTGATACTCGACGTCCCCTTCTACTTCGAGCGCTCAATCGAGAACGGCCTGGATCCGGCACACAATGAGTTCGTGCATCCGACCCACGGTCATTCTGCCGTCAATCGCGATAACTACAAGGTTCGTGACTACACGACGGAAGATCACCACCAGGGCTGGGGTTTCTGGTTCTGGCACGAGTTCGATGCGCCGCCGCTGCCACAGTCAGACCACATCACCGCTGGTGGCCAGAAGACGCCGTGGGAGGACACCAAGACCGTCGGCAGCAAGATCTTTGCTGGTGGCGGTACTTATGGTCCGAACGCAATGCCGACCTACATCAATATCTCCGAAGGCAAGATGTTCCGTCAGTATTTCTTCGAGCAACCAATCGACGAGCATCACACCAAGATCTTCTTCCTGAATATGCGGAACTTCCTCCTTGAGCCAGAGAAAGATGGTCCGATTCATGCGCGCAACAAGGTCATCGCTGGACAGGACATCGCTATCCTGAGTGACCTGGAGCCCATGCAGACGCCGATGAACAACACCAAGGAAGTGCTGATGCCGGCCGACAAGGCTGTTGTCGCATATCGCGAGTGGCTGGCCAAGTTCGACGAAAAGGGATGGCGTATCGACTGGGCCACGTTCAAGGAACGCCAGGCCAAGGACAAGATGTATGCAATTCCATGCCCGGGTCGTCGCACCAGCGGCAACTGGGTTCTTGAAGCAGTTCCGCTGTTCAAGAACCGTACGGCACGCAAAGCGGCTGACGAAGCTTAAATCGCTATAGCCTGCTGAGTGAATCGGGGTGCCGGTAGCAATACCGGCACCCCTTTTTTATTATCGTCAGATAGTCGCGATCAGAGTGCTAGGTGACCGTGACCTTGATCATCGAATCGCCCTGCTGGATCGCATCGATGACATCCAGGCCCTTGCTGACCTTACCGAACACCGTGTGCCGGCCGTCCAGGTGTGGTTGCGGCCCATGCGTAATGAAGAACTGGCTGCCATTTGTACCAGGACCCGCATTGGCCATCGAGATCACGCCACGCTCATGGCGCAAGGGATTACCTTCAAATTCATCTTCAAAGCGATAGCCAGGACCACCGCGGCCGCTACCGGTTGGATCGCCGCCCTGAACCATGAAATCAGCGATCACGCGATGGAAAACCACGCCATCGTAGAATCCGTCCCGGGCAAGAAATACGAAATTGTTGACGGTCTTTGGTGCATGTTCGGGAAAAAGCTCGATTTCGATACTGCCCTTTTCCGTCTCGATCACCGCCTTGTAGGTGCGGTCTGTCTCCACCTGCATGTCAGGTGCACTTGCATACTGCTTTGTAGCCACGGTGCGACTCCAGATAGTTGAGGGGCTGTGTTTATACCAGATGAGGAGAGCCCTGCGGACCGCCTCTGGCGTAAGCTGATTCAAATCACAGGAAAGACTGATGAACAAGGCATTCACGCGGGAAACGGATTCCGACGATGAGGACGACGATGCAGCCGGCCGCGGACCGCCTGCGTCAACGCTGCCGGCTGGATCCAGAAACTACATAACACCTGGCGGTCTGCAACGCCTCAAGGACGAATATCAGTATCTGTTGTACAAGGAACGGCCTGCGGTAACTGCAGTGGTTTCCTGGGCGGCTGGTAACGGCGACCGCAGCGAAAACGCGGACTATCAGTACGGTAAACGACGCCTGCGGGAAATCGACCGGCGTATCCGCTTTCTCGGCAAGCGCATCGATCAGGCGGAAGTCATTGACCCGGAACAGCCGCGCGGCGAGCGGGCCAACCAGGTATTTTTCGGGGCAACGGTCAGCTACACGGGACGACAAGGTGATCCGCATACGATCACCATCGTCGGGGTCGACGAAATCGATCTGGCGCTTGGTCGTATCAGCTGGGTTTCACCGCTGGCCCGTGCCCTGCTCAAGGCTCGGGTTGGCGAGGCACTCGTATTCCATGCGCCAGCCGGTAGTGAAGAACTGACCATTGTCGAAGTACGGTATTTGCGTATCGATACCGAAGCTTTCACGCCATGAGCAGTTATTCTGGAAATAGCTGCAGGTACGCACGATGCATGTCGATCACATCGTTGCCCGCTTCTGTCAGTTGTGTACGCCGGTAGCCAGAACTGATTAGCTCTACGACTACGTTCTGCTCTTCCACCTGGAAGCGAACCCGCCATTCTTTTACAGCGAGACGAAAGTTCTGACCATCACGTCGTATACGCCGATAGGGATGCGGCGCGGGCCCCATGGACAGAATTGCAACGATCCGGTCATGGATAGCCAGACCGGTATGCGCCTCTATCCACCTCGCCTGCTCCGCGGCCTCGGCTGTAAAGCTGAGTTGATAACTGCCGAGCGGATCGGCAGGTGACTCACCCCTATCCGACTGCGGTATCACCTCTTCAAGCCAGCCGCTGCGGGCGGCAGGATGGGCATCCGTGTACGGCACATAGGGCTTTATATCGAGCACCGGTGTCCCATCCAGCATATCGACACCCTCCACATGCAGGGTGAGCCCGTCGATATCGTGCAGCTTAAGGGCCGACAGTCCGATCGGGTTTGGGCGATAGGGTGCCCGTGTGGCAAACACGCCTTTGCGCCCGGTGGAACTACGGGGCGGCAGAACCTTGGGACGCCACGTGCTGTTCTGATGGAACCAGAACACCACCCAGATATAGTCCCAGCCTTCGAGATCCTGCAAGGCATGCTCGAAGTTGTGCCCTGGGAGCAGTTCTATGCGTCCCTTGATCCGGGCTGCAACACTGGGCTGGCGGGGTGCCTCGATTCTGGTCATAGCGCCGGTCCTGACAAATCCGATCGGCCTGAGTGTCAGGGCACTGACAGCCATTGGCAGCTCCGGATTCATCAAACAGGCGGCGGTGTCAGCAGACGCTCCAGGCTGAATTCCTGGATGCCGAGCTGACCTTTCAGCAACTGGAATGCTTCAGCCGCTGCAGGATCAGGCTTTAGCCGGCGAACTGCGCGGAGCAGCAGATTCTTGGGCGTGTGTTCAAGATCGATGAACTCGACGATCTGGGTCTGGTATCCGGCCCTCTCCAGAATTGCGGCGCGCAATGCATCGGTCGCCAGAGCCGCAAATCTTTCTTTGAGGATGCCAAATCCCAGCATCCCGGGCAGCACATCGGCAGACAGCAGACCTGCCACTTCGTGCTGACAGCAGGGTGCTGCAAGGATGACTTGCGTCTGCCAGCGTATCGCCTGCGCAAGCGCAGCATCGCTGGCTGTGTCGCAGGCATGCAATGTCACCACCAGATCCACAGCGCCGGATGGCGTATACGCCGCAATATCTCCGATTTCAAACCGCAAACCACGACAGCCAAGCTTTTCGGCAATACGCTGACAGTCGCGCACCACTGCTGCCTTCAGATCCAGCCCCACGATCTCCACCTCGCGCTGGCGGATATTGCAGAGCAGATGATGGAGTGCGAAAGTCAGGTAGCTTTTGCCACAACCGAAATCGATGATGCGGAGCTTTCCATCCGCTGGCAATTCGGGCAAAACATCAGCCACCAGCTCCAGAAACCGGTTGACCTGCCGGAACTTCGCCTGTTTTGCAGCCTTCACCTGACCGCCCGGTGTCATCACACCGATCTCCTGCATGAAGGGGCAAGGCTGTCCTTCGGGAATCAGATATTGCTTGCGCCGGTCGTGGCTGAGAGCGGGCGCTGTACGTGATGGTTTGCGGCGCGTCAGCTGCGGTTCCTTGCGCCCGGCCATACGCAGGTTCAGGTCAGCAGAGCTGGTATAAAGATCAGCATTGGCAAAATCAGCCGGAAAATCAGTAACTATTCGCTCGAGCAACTCCTCTGCACCGAGATTGCGATGAAACTCCTGATTTCCACGACGTTCTGCCAGCTGGTAGCGGCGACGACCGGCAATTTCAACCGGTCGCACACTGAGTTTGTCGACAGGCAGCACTCCATCACCGGACTGCGTTGAGCGCGAGTGACTGAGTACCAGGCCCCAGCAGTCATCACGCTGCAGGGCTTCGGCAAGTTCGGCCATAAATTGCTCGAGCGCGTTGATGGGGCTATCCGTCAATGCCCCTCGCCCCTCTGTTTCCGCACTCACCCGCAATCAGTCATGGGCAAGCGATTTGGTCGTAAACACGTAGTCCTTCAATTCTTTGGACATAACCGGATCATTGCGGCGAATCCACTCAATGAGCATGGATGCATGCTCCTTTTCCTCATCGCGGTTGTGCGCCAGGATCGCCTTGAGTTCTTCATCCTTGCAGACATCGACGCGCTGGTTGTACCAGTCGATGGCTTCGAGTTCCTCCATCAGGGACTTGATGGCTCGATGCATGTCTCGCGTCTTTACAGACAGCTCATTTTCAGGCTCGTGGTAACTCATGGCTCTTCTCCTGATTAGGCAATGGGAGCCTGCGGGGCTGCCCCTGAGGGATGGTACCTCCCGGTCATCGACAGGAACAGTCTGACTGGCGGACACAGCAGTTAAGCGCGGCAGTGAGCCGGATACATCCTTTAGAATAGACTCCCCGGAATAGGCGCCCAGGCGGCTGCCGCAGGAGAAACGTCCGTGCTGGATTTCAGAGGACTCATAAGACTGCTTGAGCAACGCGGTGAACTGTATCGCATCAGCAAACCTGTCGATCCCGAATTCGAGATGGCGGCCCTCATGGAGCAGATTGATCAACAGCGGCGCGCCTTTATATTTGAAAATGTCATCGGGGCACGATTTCCGGTCGTCGGCGGTTTATTGAACCGCATCGAGTGTTTTGGCTGGGCACTCGGCAGCACACCGGGTGAACCGTTTGATGCCAACCACCTGGATGACCGCTTCGAGGCTGCCAAGCGCAATCTCATTGCACCCCGTGAAGTCCCTACCGCACCAGTGAAGGAAGTCGTGCGCCGTGGTGAGCAGATCGATCTTCCGGACCTGCCGGTACCAACATTTTTCGAACTCGATAGCGGACCGTTTATTACCGCTGCCTGTGGTATCTCACGAAATCCGGACACCAGGCAGCTGAATGTCGGTGTCTACCGGACCCTCATCCTGGGACGGAGCACAATGGCTGTTAATGCCAGTTCGCTGTCCGACCTCCGCAAGTTCTACCAACATGCTGAGCAGCGCGGCGAGTCGATACCGGTCGCTCTGGCTATTGGCGTTGAGCCGGCACTGCAGATGGCGGCAACCTGCAAGCTGCCTCCCGATCAGTCCGAATTCAACCTGGCGGGTGGACTGCAGGGCAAACCCGTCGATCTGATCAAATGTGAAACCAGCGACCTGCTGGTGCCAGCCAATGCGGAAATGATCATTGAAGCTGAGGTCAGGTTCACCAGCAACATCGACAACAACCTTGGCGAGTTTGCCGGACAGTATGGACTTGAAACAGCGCCCGTCGCTGAAGTCACCGCTATCACGCATCGTAAAGATGCGATGTTCTACTCGATCCTGGCGGGCCGGAATCCCGAGCACAACACGCTTGGCTCGATCGCAACTTTCTCGATCAGGCGTGCATTGATTGCTGCACTGCGCAGCCAGCTCACCGGGATCGTCGATATCGATGTTTTTCTCGAACCTCGCATGGGCGCCATGGCACATATCGTCATGTCGATCCGCAAGCAGAACGACGCGGAGCCGATGGCGCTCATTGATGCAGCATTCAGGGCCGCTGGCGGATTCTTTCCGGTCAGCCACATTACCAAGCGAATCATCGTCGTCGATGAGGACGTGAATGTGCACGATCTCAGCGATGTCGAATGGGCGATGTATACGCGCATCGCGCGCGCCGACAAGTACCGGGTGATTCCCGATATCAAGAGCTGGGAACTCGAGCGTTGCGCAAAAAAGGACAAAGGCTCTTTGCGGCTGGCAATAGACGCCACCAAGGATATCCAGGATCGCGAAGACATGCTGCGCCCGGTTATTCCCGGTGCTGGCGAGATCAGGCTTGCAGACTACCTGCAGAGGAAGCCTTAGCGGATGATTGATCCCTATATCGCTGTCGCCCTGCAGACCACCGTTCGCCATTGTGAAACGCGGAGCGAGACGGAGCGGAATCTCAGCCATATCGGCACCATGATCGATCTGGTGTGCCATATCTGCGCACTGGAATTACCCGTAAGGCTGGTGGCTCTCGGTGAGGGCTGCATCCAGGGTTTCGCCGATGAAATCCTGCACCTCTCTTCGGCTGAATATGCGGCAACGATCGCTGCGGAAATCCCGGGACCAGAGTCCGACTATCTGGCCGACAAGGCCCGCCAGCACGGTATTTTCCTGATCGCCCAACTGAAAGAAAAGTTGCCGCAGTATCCGGACCGTTTTTTCAACACCGTATTCATCATCGATCCTGCCGGCCATATCATCTACAAGCACCGCAAGAACGTGGTGTTGTTTGTCGAGCACTCCACCACGCCGCACGATGTCTACGACCAGTGGATCAGCGAAAACGGCGACACGCTCGACGCGTTCTTTCCAGTGGCAAAGACAGAGATCGGTAATATCGGCGGCAGCGTCGGGGTTGAAGGTGCGTTCCCGGAAAGCTACCGGGGCTTCGCACTGAATGGCGCAGAGATCATGTACCGTGCGTCACTGCCTGAGCCTTGGGTATCGCGCGAGATCTGGGATGTACAGAACAGGGCCCGTGCAGTCGACAATACCGCGTACCTGCTCGCACCGAACTGCGGCGCACTCATCATGCCCGGCAATCCACCGACAACGATTGGCGGTGCCCTCGGCGGACGTTCGATGATTGTCGGTTACAAGGGCGAAGTGCTGGCGCAGAGCAACGTGGTCGATGACTGCTATGTGGCATCGGAGATCAACATCGATGCGCTGCGCCACTATCGGGAACATGCACGCTTCCAGAACTGGCTTCCGTATCTGCGTACCGAGATCTACCGCAAGATCTATGAACAGCCCGTATGGCCGAAGAATCTGCCGGCAATGGATGATGCAGCTGCAGGAAAGGTCCTGGATGAAACGATAGGCCGGCTGACTGCCAGAGGCAGCTTCAGCAAACGCTGATTGCCTTATCGGAATCCGGAACACATAAAAAAAGGCCAGCTGAAAAGCTGGCCTTTTTACTTGTCCAGAAGCAGTCTGCGTTCAGCGGACTTCCTTCTCCATGAGCTTGTCCACCAGTCCGGCTGCAACCTCGGCGTAGCGGGCAAATTCCATCGTGAAAGTACCGCGTCCGCTGGTCGCTGAACGCAGCCAGTTGATGTAGCCAAACATCTCCGAGAGCGGAATAAAGCCCTGTACGAAAGCCTGCGGGCCTTTCTGCCCCTGCTCGCTGATCTGGCCACGGCGCCGGTTGAAGTCACCGATGATTTCACCGAGGTAGTCCGCCTCGCTAACCGTCTCGACAGCCATGATCGGCTCAAGGAGCTTGGGCCGGCTGGCCTTGTGCGCCTCGCGGAAGCAGGCACGGCCGGCGATTTCGAAGGCCAGTGCCGAGCTGTCCACGTCATGGTACTTGCCATCGAGCAGACGGGCCTTGAAGTCCACCACCTCATAGCCAGCGATCTGGCCGCGCTTTGATTCGGTACGAATCGCATGCTCGACAGACGGGATGTACTCGCGCGGAACGCGGCCACCGACGACTTCATCTGAAAACTCGATTCCGGATCCGGGCGGCAGCGGCTCAAAGATCATCTTGATTTCGGCGTACTGACCAGAACCACCCGACTGTTTCTTGTGCGTATAGATATGCTGAATGGTCGAGCCGAAGGCTTCACGGAAACTGACCCGTGGCTTGCCCATATTGGCTTCTACGCCGAGTTCGCTGCGCATCCGGTCAATCGTTACTTCAAGATGCAGCTCGCCCATGCCCTTCAGAACGGTCTGACCGGTTTCCTGGTCGACTTCAAGCCGCAGGGATGGATCTGCCTTGGCCATCTTGTAGAGCGCGGTAGACATCTTGTCGACGTCGGTGCGCGTCTTGGGTTCTACAGATACGCTGATCACGGGATCCGGGAATCGCATGCGCTCCAGCAATGCCGGATGAGCGGGATCACTCAGAGAGTCACCGGTCTCGGTATCCTTCATGGACACAAAGGCACAGATATCGCCGGCGCGTACTTCATCGATATCCTTGGTCGAATCGGCCTGCACCTCAACGATCCGCCCTATGCGCTCTTTCTTGCCGCGCGTGACGTTCATCAAGGTGTCACCCTTCTTGATTACGCCCGAATAAATGCGGGCAAAGGTCAGGGTGCCGAACTGGTCATTGATGACCTTGAAGGCCAGCGCACGGGCCGGGGCATCATCGCGGATTTCCTGCGTACCGATAATCTTGCCATCCGGATCCACCAGCGAAGTACCGCCGGTCTCACCGGGGTAGGGCAAATAGGCAACCACGGCATCCAGCAGCTGCTGGACGCCCTTGTTCTTGAACGACGAACCACAGAAGACAGGTACCAGCTGGCCAGTTACAGTGCCCTTGCGGATACAGGCCTTGAGCACGACCGGGTCAAACTCACCCGTTTCCACAAACGTCATAAAAGCATCGTCGTCGAATGCCAGAGCTGTTTCCAGAGCGTCCTGACGCAGCTTGGGAAGCTGATCGAGCCAGTCGTTATCACGACTGGTTGCAAAATTGAAACGGCTCTTGACCTGATCGAGCGGTACGGTTTCCCAGGGGCTGTCCTTGCCTTCCGCCGTCCAGATATAGGCGACGTTCTCGATGAGGTCGCACATACCGACAAACTCGTCATGGCTGCCGATCGGCACCTGGCACAGCAACACGTTGGCACCAAGCCGTTCGCGAATGCCTTTCACGCAGTGGCCAAAATTGGCACCCATGCGATCCATCTTGTTGACGTAGCACATGCGGGGGACGTTGTACTGGTTGGCCAGACGCCAGTTGGTTTCGGTCTGGGGTTCGACTCCGGCTACGCCATCAAAGACCACGACGGCGCCATCAAGTACCCGCAGACTCCGGTTGACCTCGATGGTGAAATCCACGTGTCCCGGCGTGTCGATAACGTTGATCTGATGATCTTTCCACTCAGTGGAAACGGCGGCGCTCTGAATCGTGATACCACGCTTCCGCTCTTGCTCCATGTAGTCGGTGGTAGTGCTGCCTTTGCCATCCTTGGTGTCGTGCACCTCCACGATCTGGTGCTTCTTGCCCGTGTAGTACAAGACGCGCTCGGTAGTGGTGGTTTTACCCGCATCGATGTGCGCCACGATACCGATGTTGCGGTAGAGCTTGATGTCTTTCTTCCTGGCCATAATTCCGACTTTGTGTTGCGTACTGTGGAGGGCAGGCAGCGCCATGGCGCCACCCGTGTCACGATAACCCGGCATTGTAGCCTGTCAGCCGCACTGGCTGCCAACCCCGGATTGACCGAGCCAGAGGTACGCGCCCTGCTGACGCCCTGCAGGGCGCACGCCCTAAAGCGAACCCGCCCGCCGGATGCGCTCTGCGACCTCGGCCTTTACCGGATAGGGTGTCCAGTCCGCCGGCGGCGTAAATACTCCCCAGTCGACCATTTTGTTGATCTGGTGCTTCACCAGCTCGAGCTGATCGGCCTCCACCAGTGGGGGTTCTTCCATGCACAGGTTCTTCGGGTAAATGCCACCCCGGGCCATCGCGGCATCGTAAATGGTCTTGTATTCCTCGACCCGCATGTCCTTGATGAGGTTCTGCCACTGTGCCCGTACGCGGAAGTCGCGCAGCCCGTCGATATCCAGCAAGGCGCTGACCAGGGTCTCGCCCCCGCCCAGATACTGCGACACGACATTACCGCGGTAGTCGATGATCTGGCTCTTGCCGCAGCTCATCTGGTGACCTCCGCCCGGAAAGTCGATCGCGCCGATATTGGGCGCGAGTACATAGCAGTTATTGAAGACCGCATGCGCCCGGTTCTGGATCTCGGCGATACCGTTACCCATCCACGGTTCCGGATACTGGGTGCGCCAGATAATCTCCGCCCCGTTCAGCGCCAGACCGCGGGCAGCTTCCGGATAGCTGCCCTCTGCACAGATCAGCGTGCCGATGTTGCCTATTTCAGTCTTAGCAACCGGAAATATCGCCTGAAATAACTTGAGCGGATCGTCACCATATTTCTTCAGGTAGATATTCCAGATATCGCTGGGCGCGACATTAGGCTCACGCTGATAGAAGGCCGTCTTGTAATGCTTGTGGATGACGGTGCCGTGCGGATCGATGACGAAGGCAATGTTGAAGACCCGGTCTTCCATCAGCTCCGGATCTTTCGCCACCATCTGCGCAATGATGTAGATCCCGAGTTCCTTCGCGAGCTCACCAAGCGCCTCGGTTTCACGGCCCGGGATTTCCGGCACGACCTCGCGACAGATGCGCAAGTGCTCCTCGCCTCCACCCAGGCACCAGCCACCGATCCCGCCTTCGGATACGGCAACCAGTTTCACGGGCAGGTCCAGACTGCAATTCCAGACGGCGTAACGCATGCTGAGCGCAAGCTTGTCGATGTCTTTCATATAGTCATCACGGCTGAGAGCCATCCGCGACACGTTCTGAATGCCAACTGCGGTGTAGTGGAGACGCATGACCAGCCTTCATTGCCAATGAGCAGGACGTTGACTATATGGCATCGTCATCAGACCGGCCAAGCAGCGGGCAGATGCCCATGAGTGATTGGTGACCACAGGGCAATCAACTTAGGCTTGGGGCCGCAGCTATAAGTCCGCGGAGAGAGCCGCAGCATGCCGATCAGCAAAAGTGATCATGAACCAGGCCTGCGGGAGTGCCTCCGGCAAGTCTCCGGACACAGCTGGCGGGTATTCCTGATCTGTCTGATCGGCGTGACCTTCGCCAATCTGGATCACTCGCTGTTTACCTTCGTCCTCACCGAACTCGCGGCGGAATTCGGCTGGTCGGACCTGGAGCGCGGAGTTTATATCGCAATCACCTTTGTTGTGGCCGGCGTCCTGATCACGCAGATCGGTGCACTCGCAGACCGTCTCGGGCGACGTGCCGTATTACTGGTCAGCACCCTGCTGACCCCGGTGTTTGTAACCGCCCTGGCTTTTGCCCCGACGACAGTCAGCCTGCTGATCGCCCGCACGCTCGGATTTACCACGTCCGGCGTGCAATCGCCGGTAACCGGGACTCTGGTGTTCGAAGAGTCCCCGCCCCGCCTGCGCGGCCTGTTCACGGGCGTTCTGCAGATCGGCTTTCCCCTCGGCTTCTTTCTCGCCTCCTTGCTGGTTCCTTTTATCTATGAAACATGGGGGTGGAGATATATCTTCCTCTTGAGTCTCCTGTTCTTGCCCTACGCGTCTTTCTGTACGTCTTTGCCTACGGTGCGACGATCATGCTCACGCCGTATTTTCGGGAAGCGCGTGGCTGGGAAGCACGCGAAGCGATCGAGCTGGTCGGACTCTCCTTCCTTATCGGTGCGTTTGGCTATGTTCTTGCAGCGTACTTCGGCGAGTTCCTGATCAGTCGCCGGAATACCATCGTGGCCTGGTGCTGGCTGGGCGGACTGGCCTTCAGAGCTTGTCCCACAGGACTGATGCCCTCAGCTGACTGCCAAAGCCGGTGTTTCAACATGCCTTTCAAAGTCACACGTGAAGTCGTGAAAGGTTGAGTTCGGTTCAAAATTCAGCGGTCGATAGGTGATATGGCCGTAACCACTAACCAGCGCTGTCGGCTTGATCAATGCCGAACTGCTCACCACTGCACCAAAATTCTGCCGGCCACCGCGGAACATCATCGGATCCCAGCCGTGATACATGAAGATGCTGCCGGGCTGCATGCTCGGCGTCACATGCGCCATGGCGATAAACGAGCCGAGCGAGTTGAAGACCCGGATCAGATCGCCATCGCTGACCATGCGAAACTGCGCATCCTCCGGGCTGACATAAATATCCGGTTCACCGCGGCGCAAACTGAGCAACAGGGAGTCATCGGTCCACATGCTGTGGATACCGTGCCGCAAATGGCCCATGAGCATCTGCAGCGGATAGCCATCCAGACGCATTGGATCCTTGTGCCGCGGCAGCTGTTCGTCCTCGGCTATAAACCAGTCATGGTCAATATAGAACTGCTGCCGGCCGGTGAGCGTCGGATAGGGCTCGCGCTTTTCAACCGCACGCAGCAGCACTGAACTGTAGGGTGCGTTTTCTGCATATATGACCCGCTCTGTACCCTCATTGCGCATCAGGCCGTGGCTACGCATCTCATCAAAGCTGACCTTGGGTACACCTGGATCCTTGTCGATCAGAAACTGGATCAGGTCCCGGGTGTCGCTGATCTGCCCATTGAGCGTAAACAGCGCGTGGTACCGGGTGAAGTCACGCGGTACGGGTTGCCCGAAAAAGCTGTCCTGAATGGGTGCGACGCCACGCGTCACTGCGCGTTCCGAGATAGCTTTGCTCAAGCGGTTAAGCGCGTGCCAGTCGTCCATCGATTCGCCGAGCGGTGCCACGGCGGCATCCATCACCTGCACGTAGGGCGTGCGCGCTTCCAGCAGGTAGTCCTGCCGCTCGTAGTGGTGGGCAATAGGCAGCACATAGTCCGAGTACATGGCGGTGATGCCCATATCAGGCGTCATCGTCACGATGGTTTCGAGGCTTTCAAATGCGGTCTTGCGCCAGCGGCCAGCACCAGAACGCCAGCTCGCCGTATTGCTGCCGGCAAAGATACCCATCTTCCATGGTGTTGCTGAATAGTCCGGCCAGGCGCCGGAGCGCGTCGACTCCTGGAAATAGTGATCCACCTTGTCGGCAACTGCCTTGCCGTAGATCCGCTCGTTGAGATCCCGGCCGTCCGCATGGACATAGTCCCAGCGTGCCAGGGTCGCGACATTCAGGGTGGGCGGCAGCCCGGCAAGCATGAAGGCGATCTGGCTTGCTGTGCTGCCCAGGTTTTCCAGCTGGAAGCCGCCACCAGCCTTGCCGAGGTTCCCTGTCAGCGACAGCAGCAACATGAAGGCACGCTGCAAAAGATCGCCCTGCAGCCATTTACACATGCGGTAGCCGGTAAAAATCATCGCCGGCCTGGCCTTGCCAAAAATCCGCGCGACCTGACGGATATTGTCGGCATGCACGCCGCAAACCTGCGCCGCCTGTTCCGGCGTATAGCTCGAGGCACGCTGCTTCACCAGTTCAAAGACCGTCGTAACGCGCACGGCACCCTGCCGGGTCTGGACTGTCCAGGCACCTTCCAGTGCAGGATCAATGGCACCCAGAGCAAGACTGCCTGCTGGAATGACTGGTACCGGCGAACCCGGTGGTGGTGGCGGATTACCGGTTGCCGGTGCTGCAACGGCCTTGCCGGTTTGCTCATCCCACACGTAGAACAGATTGTCACGTGCCGCTGCGCCCGCAGCAAAATCGCGCTCACGCAGAAAGCGTCCGTTATCGCTGCGCACGAGAAACGGCAGGTCCGTCTGCTCACGGACATAACTGCGATCAATAAGGTTTTCGGCAAGCAGGACCTGGACCATGGCCATGGCCAGCGCGATATCCGTACCCGGCTTCGGGTTTAGCCACTTGTTCGCATGCATCGCGCTCGGCGTAAATTCCGGCGAAATCGCAATCACCTCAGTCCCGTTGTACTTCGCCTCCCAGAAAAAGTGCGCGTCGGGAATGCGGGTCACTGCCGGATTGCAGAACCAGACCAGACAGCACCTGGATTTGAAGACAGCCGCCATCGTGTCGCCGAGCAGCGGCTCGCCAACCGTCATCTGGACACCTGTAGGCAAGTCGCCCACACCGGCGAAAGCCTCGGGCAACTCGATCCCGCTGATGGTTGCAAAACGGCCGAGCGCGGCAAACGATGCGCGCTTCAAAACCATCTGCGTACCCAGATCGAAGCTGATGGAGCGCGGCCCCGTGACGACCGAGTGATCGATGAAGCGATCAGCTATTTCGCTCATCGCCTGATCCCAGCTGATCCGTTGCCACTTGCCCTCGCCACGCTCACCGACACGCTTCATCGGATACAGCACGCGCTGCTTGCCGTACATGTACTTCGCGTGGCGCAGACCCTTCTGGCAGCCCCTGGGGCCATAGTCCGGGGCATCCTCGGAGCGGCCATACTGGCCCTGCTGCTCTTCACGCCAGACGATGCCGTTCTTGACGTATATATTGAATGCACAGGTACCGCTGCAGTTGGTTCCGTGCGTGCCGTGAGTAACGCGATCCCAGCTCCACTTCCGGCGCTGCAAATCCTCCCAGGCACCGTATGGCAGAGACACCGTGGCCTGTGCGGCGGCCGGTGCGTAACGCAAACTGAGCGCTACAGCTACAGCTCCCGACCCGGCGATGAAACCCCGGCGCGTCGCCTTTTTCGCTGTGTGCTGTGTAACTGTCATTTCGGGCTCCCGTTGTGTGCCACGTTCAGCGTCGGTGCTCACCTGGCATCACGAGACGCATGCCGCCAGCCCGGGCCAGTGCGATCTCCACCAGCGGCATTCGATCGTTACCGAAATAGAGATCGGTGCCGACTACCATCGTGGGTGTGCCAAAGCCGCCATGATGAAGCAGGCGCGCTACATTCGCCTGAACCTCAGCCAGTGTGTCCGGTGCATGAAGCGCTGTGGCGAACGTGTCCGCATCCAGACCAGCCCTCTCTGCCACCGCTGTAATTTCGGCCAGCTGACTGATGTCACGCTGATCTGCGAATCGGGCCTGGTATGCCGCGTCCAGATAAGGCACCACTCGGCCGATCCGCTGTGCCACGATCGCACCCCGTTGCGCCCAGCGGGTGTCAATGTGCGCGGAGTCCGGCTCATGCAGGGGGACTCCACAGAAGCGTGCCCAGTCCTGCAGATCCTTGTCCCGGTAGCGGCGCCTCGCTGCTGACAAATCGTCTTGCGGTGCGGCCAGATGCACGTTGCCGCTGATCTCAGCGAGCAACACCGGCCGGTGGACAATTCGTGCTCCGGTACGTATCACGGCTTCCCGCAGTCGCCCATGCGCCAGATAACTCCAGGGGCAGCCACAGTCGAAATAGAACTCTACTGTGGCCAGTGCGGGATTAGCGGCAGGCACCGGGATTCAGCTCCGGACACGCAACGCAGTTTTCAGAACCTTGCCACTCGCGTTACGCGGAATCTGCGCAATAAATTCAACGTACTTTGGCTGTTTCATACGGGATATCTTTCCTTGCAGAAACTCAGTCAGAGCGGCTTCGTCCAGGCTCGAGCCGGCACGCCTGACCACAAAAGCCTTCAGGACTTCGCCCCACCGTTCATCAGGAACACCGATCAGTGCGACATCAGCAACCTCCGGATTCCGGTAGATCACCTCCTCAACCTCGCGCGGATAGATGTTTATACCACCCGAGATCACCATGTCCTTGAGCCGGTCAACGATATACAAATGCCCTTCGGCATCGCGCCGCGCAAGATCACCAACGGTCACCCAGCCCTCACGATACGTCTCGGCAGTCTCCTCCGGACGACCCCAGTAACCATTGAAAAGATAGGGACTGCGTGAATACAGCTCGCCCACCTCATCGGCAGCACAGACGCTGTCATCCGGTCGCCGGATTTCGATCAGCGTGCAGGGGAATGGCTGGCCCACACACTGCTGTTTGCGCAACTGGTCGGCGGGCCTGAGATTGGAAACGATACCCGCCTCCGTCGATCCGTAAGTATCGTGGAGCAGGCCGGGGCCCAGTTTCGCCACCAGTTGCTCCTTCATCGCCTGAGGCATTGCTGCAGCGTTGGAGATAGCCGTACGCAACTGGCCTTTGCAACTCGCCGTCTGCAGGCCGGAGCCGGCTTCAAGCAGCGCGTGAAAATGCGTAGGGACGCCGAAGAAGCCGCTGATCGATTCGTTGGCCAGACAAGTCAGCACGGCCTCCGGTTCGAAACTGTCCATGATCTCGGCATAGCCGCCGAAGAATATCGGTGCCAGCGAAAAGATCATGCCGGCACCGTGACACATAGGGGCAATGGCCAGAAAGCGATCGTCCGGTCCGTAACAACCGTACTCAACGGCCATGGCAAATAGGGTGAGTATCCGCGAGCGGTGTGGAACGAGTACGCCCTTGGGTTTACCGGTGGTACCCGAGGTGTATGGAATGGTGAACACATCCCATTCATTGACTGGTATCAGGCTTCTCGACGGCCTGGCTTCAGCAAGCCACATCTCAAAAGCGGGACCAATCTCGATGATGGCGGGTTTAGCGGCCAGTTTGGCATCACGAAGCGCAGCAACCACCTCGTGATCGGCGAAGACAACCGCTGCCCCGGCATCGTCACAGATGCTGACTATTTCGCTGACGGACAGGCGGGGATTAACCGTTGCCAGGGCGATGCCGGCCTGTGAAGCACCGATGACGATCTCCATATATTCGATGGAGTTCCTGGCAATGATCGCGCCGTGCATACCCGGCTGCAGTCCAAGCCCGCTGCTCAGTGCAGCGCTGACCTGGTCGATACGAGACATCAGTTCAGCATAGCTCCGCGTGCGGTCTCGATGCCGATAGGCAATCTTGCCGGGGTTGCGGTGCATCGCTGCACGCACGCCCGCGGCGAGAGAGAGATGCTGAAAGGAAAATGGGAGATCGGTGGCCGATGCCGGCATGATCAGTCCGTCCCGCCTGGCAGCTTGAATACACGCAGGGCATTGTCGCGCATCAACATGCGCCTGGATTCTTCACGCAAGCCCAGTTCATCGACCTCACGTACCGCCCGCTCCGGATCGATTACCGGCCAGTCGGTGCCAAACATGACCTTTTCACGCCCAAAGGTATTGGCGTAATGCACGAAAGCGGGTGGCCAGTACCTCGGCGCATAGGCATCGCCAGCGATGTAGACATTCTCATGTTTCCAGCACATCGAAATCATCTCGTCAGTCCACGGGATGCCGATATGGATTCCGATCAGCCGCAATTCGGGAAAATCGATTGCGACCTGATCCAGGCAAATGGGCCGACCCACTGAAGGCAGACGACGTTCGCGTGAATAGACGAGATTGTGTCCGACCTGCATCATGATCGGTATATCGAGCTCGCAGCACTTGGCGTAGTACGGATAATACTTCGCGTGATCGGGTGCCAGCCCACACCAGTGCGGATAGAGATGTGCACCAACAAATCCGTATTCACGCACCCCCTGTTCAAGATCCCGGAGTCCCTGCATGCCGCGGAATGGATCGATGCCCGCTAGTCCGGAGAAGCGTTGCGGATATTGCTGACAAACCTCATGGACCCGTTCATAAGGCAGTTCGAAGCCACCCTTCACATTGATGTCGCCGGCCCGGACCGCAATCAGCAGGGACCGCTCGATCCCGGCCCGGTCCATGCGCTGCAGATAATTCTCGACGCTGACGCCACCACGGATCTCCTCGGGCATGCGCACCTGGGCCTTGAACGCATCATCGAGGCCCGTATGTCCGTCGGCCACCTCGCGTGGTGTAAAGAGATTGCAAACGATATCGATCGTGCCAGGCACTGGCATGCTGAACTCCCCGGTAAGCCGACCCAGGCAGGGTAACAAGGAACCGGGGCCCTCCGTACGCACAATGGGCGCCGGCATCAGCTGAGGGGCCACTATGCGGTCAATCGAATCGCCATCAGATCCGCCTCGGCACAGGCCCTGCGGTAGAGTCGCAGACGAAGCAACAGGAGCAGCGAATGTCTGGCTATCTCATCTGGAAGTATGCGCACATCCTCATGTTTGTCTTCTGGGTTGGCACCGACATGGGCGTGTTCCTCGCCGCGCGCCGCTGTACTGATGCAAAGCTCTCCTTCGGCAGCCGCGTTACGCTGTTGCATATGGCACTGCGTATCGAGTTGCTGCCCCGGACGATGTGGAAAGCTGCCCTGCCCTTCGGTGTGATGCTTTCGCGGGACATGGGCCTGCTGACGATACCCACAACTGTCCTGGCTGCCATCTGGATATTCAGTCTCGGCTGGTGGGCGATCAGCATGACCGGCGCGTGGTTCTACGACAAACCGTTCGGTCATCGGCTGGGGCGAATCACGAACAAGTTGACGCTAGTCGTGGGCTGCAGCCTGATTCTGCTGGCGCTGTCTTCCTGGGCCGGCTACGGACCGATCGTTGCTGATGCGGGCTGGCTGCAGCTCAAGGTCGCGCTCTATGGCCTCATCAATTTATTTGTTATCTGGATGATCGTGGCTTTTGATCCACTGGGCGCGGCCTTTGGTCGCCTCGCTGTGGAGGGCTCCGGACCGGAGATCGAGGCCATCATCAGCAAGGCCA
The DNA here is from genome assembly GCA_049290495.1 of Gammaproteobacteria bacterium. GTDB lineage: Bacteria > Pseudomonadota > Gammaproteobacteria > Steroidobacterales > SHZI01. The sequence goes on from JBATNV010000117.1 coordinate 27,933, forward strand.
TGGGCCGGTCTACAGTGATCATCTGGGCGACATACCTGCTGATCATGCTGGTCGGCCTTATCGGCACGGCCAAATTTGCAGGCTAAAAAAAACGCCCCGGAAGCAGAAGCTTCCGGGGCGTTTCAGGCGTGACACTTCGTCGCGGGAATCAGCTCTTAGCGGCCACCCCCGAAGCGATAACTGGCCCGGACACCGAATACACGTGGATCCGGCATGATGCCAAAGAACTCCGTGGTGCCAAGACCGGCCGTAAAGCCCAGGTCGCTGACCTGCTCGCCAAAGTCCGGGCCGCTGCCACCCGTCTTGAAGGTGTTATCGTCCAGCACGTTCTCAACGTAGGCAATGACCTCCCACTGGTCTGAAACCAGACCGACCCGCAGATCCATCAGCGCATAAGAACCAAGTTCCACCAGATTCTCTGGATCGGCCCAACGCTTGTCCTGCCAGTTCCCGCTAAGTTGAATCAGATACTCATAGGGGGTATCGAGGAACGGGCGCTGGAGCTGCACAGACGCGGAATAGGCTTGCTTCGGGGTGCGTTCCAGTTCATTGCCGCCATAGTTCAGCCGGCAAAACGCCGTCGGCTGCGGATCATTAGAATCAATACCGTCATCGGCGTAGCTACCGTCCTGGTTACGGTTTGTGTCCTCAATCGTAATATCGGCGGGATTGGTGGCTTCCTGTTCCACACCATTCCGCCCTGTGTACTTGTAAATCAGCGGACATGAGCCATAGGCCGCAGCCTTGACCAGATTGCGCGAATCATCGGTCCAGTCGGTATAGCTTGCATCCAGCAGTGTGCCACTCAGGTTAAAGAGCAGACCATCCATGAACTCCGGCTGCCAGATCGCCTCGAACTCCAGACCCCAAACCTCTGCGCCCGACGCGTTCACGACCCGTGGCTGGGCAACACCGCCGCTATCCAGTATCTGGATGCTGACCTGTTTCGCCGAATAGTCCTGATAAAACAACGACGTGTTCAACTGCCAGTAGCCGGCAGCCTGAAACTGGGTCTTGAGGCCCAGCTCATAGGCTTTCAGTTTCTCCGGCTCAAAACGCTCGCCCTCAAGCGTCGGCGGTGCACCGCCGCCGCCGCCAATCAGCACATTGATACCACCTGGCTTCTGCGCGAAGGCATAGGAGAAGAACAGCTTGGTGCCATCGATCGGGCTCCAGTCGAGGGTCAGCTTCGGCGTGTTGTAGCTGGAACTCGTCGAGCCTTCAATATATCGCCAGGTCAGTTCAACTGGCGGTGTGACCGGCGGCGTTCTGACTTCAGCATTGACGTAGCCATACATCACCCGCTCGTTATCGCAGAGGGTACGGCTCTGCTGCAGCCAGGCCAGTGAACGGGCCGCGGCTGGTGACGGACTGCCACCCGGAATAAATGCCAGCTCTGTACAGCTCGATCCGCTGGGCTTGGTCACGCTGGATTCTTCGTTGACGAACCGGTCTTCAATACTGAGATTCAATTCATCGGTAAGCGCCCAGTCGACACGTGCGTAGAAAGACCAGTGGCGGGTAGTTGCATCCCAGGTAGACGGGGTTCGACCCGCGGGCACTCTGGGATACAGGTCTCCAACGTCGGGTTTAACGCCAAGCTGGCGGTAAAGATCCTGATACGAGGTCACGGTAGGTGCGTAGCTGGAACTGCCATCGCAAAGCCCCGCCACCTGAGTCAGCGTACCGGTAGTTGCATCCGTAACGGTATTGACACCTGCGTCATCCAGAACCGGGTTGCCGTCAGCATCAAGCAACGGCGATGTGGTTGCCTGAACCCGCGAGAACGGCGCACAGCCAATAATCCAGTTACGGTCCTTGAGAAGCCGATGATCCTGCCAGTACAGCGCACCGCCGGTAAGCTTCCAGGGCCCATCCAGCTGGGTCTCGTACCGGAGTTCCTGGCTGAACTGCTTGGTGCTGCTATCCTGGTCAGAGCCCTGCTGGCTCATCAGCGTATCGCGCCGACCGCCCAGCACATTGCCGCTCGCATCATAGGTATAGGGAATCTGGCCATTACCATTGAAATCGAGGGCAGAACTCGCCTGATAGTCCTGGTCATAATTATCGCTGGAATTGAAATCCGTCCAGCCGGTATAGGACGAAAACAGGCCGTAACCCAGGTCGACGCTCGCGAACAAGCTGGCACGGAACGTCCGGGTATGCGTACCCGGGAAATCTCCGCCCGTCGTTGGATCTTCACTCAGAGAGACTGTACGGCCATCGGCGTTGCCCAGATTTCTGGGCAGACAGTAGCCGGGCGCACCAGGAGCGATATTGGTTGGATCAAAATTACCGCCCGGAGCGAACTTCGGACAGTAAGTACCAAAGTTAAAGAGATTTGTCCCGCCACTTGATGTCTTCTGCCAGGTAGGCTGGCCATAAACGTCGCTGGTGATGATCGGATTCACGATTTCCTTGGCACGCGGGTCACTGAGATAAAAAGGCGTATCGCCCCAGATTTTAACAACTGGGCGCGCATCGTAGTCTTCCTTGCTGGTCTCCATTCGACCCTTGAACTTCACTGCGTCTGTCGGCCGCCACATGGCGGTCAGCGCTCCACCCACTCCGCTTGATCCGCCGACATCGGCTCCAGACAGGCTGTTGCTGTAGTACCCATCCTCATTGAACTGGACGCCAGAAATTGCAAGACCGATGGTGTCAGTGATGGGTCCGCTGATGCTTCCGTCGACGGTCCGACGTCCGTAATCACCGACATCCAGATTGACACGCCCGTCAAGCTCGTCACCGGGCTCCTTGGTGATATAAGAGATGGCACCGGCAAATGCAGATCGTCCGAACAGCGCGCTCTGCGGACCCTTGACGATCTCAATCCGTTCAACGTCGCTGAGCAGTCGCCGGTTGGCCAACAATCCTGAACCGGCAGAGATCAGGTTTTCGGTGGTGACGTCAATGCCATCGATGAGGAATGCGACGTTTGAACGGCCGCGCGTATTCGACAGACCGCGAACCGTAATGCGATTGTCGGCCGGCCCGTAAGACTGGTCGAACTGCACGCTCGGCTGGCTTGCCACGACATCGCTGAGGGAGTTGATGCCCTGACGCTGAATTTGCTCCGCCGTAATCGCGGAAACAGCCAGTGGAATATCCTGCAGGTTCTCTTCACGTTTGCGGGTCGTGACCACGACCTCTTCGATCTGGGCGATGGCCGCAATCGGCACCGTCGACCCGATAGCAAGTGCGATCCATGCGGACGCAACCAGACTGTTGGCGTTTTTCGTCGTGGACATTCGGATTCCCCCTCGAAGGCAACGGGGCGAATAATAGCAAACCGTTGGCTGGCCGCTACACCTGATCACAGTCTGCCCGCTATAGCCAGTCAGAAACTGATTCGTTATAGTCGCTCGCGTTTTCCGCTACCCGCATTGATCAATCCGAGGAGATAAGCATGAATGCCAGGCAAGTCCGGTTGCTGACTGTTGCTGCTTTGCCACTGGTAACTGGCGGCTGGTTTACCACGGCTTCAGCGGAAGGCCCCCAATACACGTATTTTGATGCGGGCTATCAGTGGATTGAAACCAATAATGCCGTAAGGCTGGACGGTGGCCAGCATGAGGGCGTCAAGTTCAATGCCTCGCTTGGACTGGCAGAATTTGGTCCGGTCGGCTTGCATCTGTTTGCCAACTATTTTGATGGCGACTTCTCTGGAGCAAGTGATGGCTGTGGTAACCGGGATTCGAAGTCATACACAGCCGGGCTGGGCGCCCACTACAAGCTGCTGGAAAACACCCACCTGACCGCCAACGTCGGCTACGTCAATGTCGATTTTGATGTCGCCAACGACAGCTGCGCCAAGACCAGCGTCAGTGACGATGGATACGAAGTCGAAGGACTGATTCGAACCATGATTTCCAGGCAGGTCGAGGTTCAGGCCGGTTATCGATATACGGAACTGAAGGATTCTGATATCGACAACCGCGATGCGATTATCGGGCTCGGCTACCAGGTCAGTGACCAGCTTGCATTACGCGTACTCGGCATCGTATTCGATGATGACACCGGCATCGAGCTCGGTGTCCGGTACAACTTCGCAAGCCTGCTGGGACGCGACTATCTGTTCTGATCAAAGCAGACACGAATACAGCAACTTTAAACATTTTCGGGGGCAGGCTATGAGCAGGATTTTTGCAACCATCGTCGCGGTGATGTTGTGCGCACCGTCAATTGCAACCGCAGGTGCCTATCTCGGGATCGGTGTCGGCGGCACTCGCACCGAGTCAGCGCTCGCGGATCTGGGTCTTGTTCCGGTATGCGCGCCCCCACCCCCCTCGTCCTCAATTGACAACAACTCGGGCTGCTATCAGGACACGAATGCGCCGCCCGTTGGGGTTGGCAGCAATCCCGATTTCGGCGGCTCCGCTGTGAGCTTCAGCTTCGTTGCAGGCTGGATGTTCAACCAGAACTTCGGCCTTGAGATCGGCTATATCGACTTTGGCCAGGCGACCGACGACCTGGGATTGCCGGACAGCTGCGATGGTCCTGGAAATTCACCCGGTCAGGACTATCTGGGTTGCTCAAGCCGACAGTGGACCAGCGAAGTCAAGCGGGACGGTGTGCAGCTTTTTCTGATCGGCTCCTTGCCGCTTAGTAGCAGCATCGACCTGTTCGGCAAGGCTGGCCTCATCCGGTGGAATGCCGATTACCAAGGCTACGAGCGCAGCGCGATTTATAGCTTCCCCACCGATCCGGGATATTACAACCCGTTTCTTGGCCGGCAGAATTCGCCGACGGCCTCATCTGATGATGGCACGGACATGGCGGCAGGTATTGGCATTAACCTGCGCACAGACTCACCATTCAGCGTGCGCGCAGATTTGACCTACTACGATTTCGACGACACTGACTCGGTTTACGTACTGCAGCTAATGGCGCTGTACAACTTCAAGTAACGTCAGCCCGGTCTGCGTTCAGAGCCTGATCATGGGCCCCGCTTCAGCGGGGCCTGCTTTTTTCTGCTGCCCTGATCAGCGATGATTTGCTTGTATGGATCCCCTGCGCATTCTGATGATCACCGCCGAGTACGCACCGATTGCGAAAACCGGTGGGCTTGCCGATATGGTTGCCGGTCTCTGCGATCGACTCTCGGCGTCGGGTCACGACGTCCGGGTGGTCATACCCCGATACCGTGGACTTGAGGGGCCTGGTGATCCTGCAGCCGCTATGAAGCTTTATGCTTTCGCTGCCAGTGGAATATCTCCGGTAGCGCTGAACGGAACATATCCAGCATATGAGATCCTTTGCAGCAGCGAAGATACGCGGCCGGAGATCTATCAACTCGATGCGCCAGATTTTTTCTCCGGTAGCACAATTTATGGCGGTGGAAATACCGAAGCACTCCGCTTTGCACTGCTGTCGCATGCCGCCCTGGAACTCTGCCGGCAGCTGAACTGGGCGCCGCACATCGTTCACTGCCATGACTGGCATGCCTCACTTGCACCGCTCCTGTTAAAGACACAACGGCCATACGAGCCGGTATTTGGCCTCGCGAACTCCGTACTGACCATTCACAACATCGGCTATCAGGGCGTATTTACCGCTGCACTTGCTGATGAGCTGGGACTGGTTGAAACCGGTGCGCTGATAGCAGACGATGAACCGGTGCCACAGACGTTGAACTTTCTGCGCACAGGCATAGCCGCTGCAGATGCGTTGACCACGGTCAGCCCCACACATGCCAGTGAAATACTCACGCCGGCCTACGGCAAAGGCCTGGATGATCTGCTGCGACAACGCCGGAACCGGCTGGTGGGGATACTGAACGGCGTCGACTATAGTCGCTGGGACCCCGCATCGGATCATCTGCTGCCGCACACTTACAGCGTAAGGGATACCGGCGGCAAACGAGTGTGCCGGACCGAACTGATAACGCGTTCCGGCCTCAGTGAGGCCGGGAATCTGCCGATACTCGGCATGGTCTCGCGGCTGGCAGAACAAAAAGGCATTGATCTCGTACTCGAAGCCTTGCCAGCATTTTTGCGCAATAACTCCTGTCGGGCTGTCATCCTCGGCGAGGGTGACAAACCATATGCCGATGCACTGCAGGAACTGGCGGATGAGATGCCTGACCGAATCGCCTTTATCCCCGCACACAGCGAAGCACTGGCCCGGCTGATTTTCGCTGGCAGCGATGCATTCCTGGTTCCATCACTATATGAACCCTGCGGGCTGACACAGATGTACGCTCTGCGCTACGGCTCGGTACCCATCGTGCGTGATACCGGCGGACTGCACGATACGGTCAGTCATTTCGACCCGCCGAGTGGAACGGGAACCGGAAGCGTCTTTCGTGATGCTGATAGCGGCGGGCTGGGCTGGGCGATCAGCGAGGTCCTGGCCTGGTACCAGCAGCCTTCGGCATGGCAGCGATTGCGCCATAACGGCATGACGCAGGACTTCTCATGGACACACCAGGCGCCCCACTACCTGGCTCTTTACCGGCGCCTCAGCGGCCTTGATCCGGAGCCGGCCTGATGCCGCCACAACTGCCCGCCAGTCCGCAGCGGCCCCTGCCGGCAACTGCGACCATTCAAAGCGCCAGGTCCAGTTACCCCGCGCCGTGCCCGGTATATTCATCCGTGCATCAGAACCCAGACCAAGCAGATCCTGGAGCGGCAGCATCGCAATGCGGGCTGGCGAATACCAGACTGCGTCGATCATAGCAGCCGGCAGATCCTCAGCACGACAGTTCAGAACCTCCTGAATGTAACGTCGGGTTCCCTCGCTGAGTCCGCCATACCAGCCTGCCAGCGTGTCATTGTCATGCGTCCCGGTATAGATCACCGCTTCTTCAATCTGGTTGTCGGGCAGATACGGGTTATCGACTGATCCGTCGAATGCAAACTGCATGACCAGCATACCCGGGAGCTGAAATTTCTTGCGGAGCTGATTGACCTCCGCCGTTATGGTGCCCAGATCTTCGGCGATGAAGTGCTGTCCATCGCGGCCTGCACGCAGCGCACTCAGCAGCGCAGCACCAGGCGCCTCGCACCAGCGCCCTTCACGCGCCGTGTCTGCGCCGACAGGAATCTCCCAGTAGGCTTGCAGGCCACGGAAGTGATCGATCCGCAGGCAATCAAAGCGTCGCAACTGGTTGGTCACCCTGTCCTGCCACCAGCGAAAACCATCCGCTTCCATCCGATTCCAGGCATAGAGCGGGTTGCCCCACACCTGCCCATCCGCGCTGAAATAATCCGGCGGTACGCCGGCTACGGCCTCGGGTCGCCCCTCCTGGTCTACCCGGAAAAGGGTTCGGTGCCACCAGACATCAGCGCTGTCGAGGTCGACATAGATGGGCAGATCGCCCATTAGCTGAATACCACGGCTCGCGGCGTAATGCCGGAGGTCGGCCCACTGGCGGTCGAACACCCATTGCTCGAACGCGACTTCGCGGATCCGCGCATCAGCCTCTTTAAGCAGACCCGAAATCGCCGCAGGAACCCTATGCCGGATGGCTTCAGGCCAGGTCCACCAGCCTGACTCTCCATACCGCTCACGGGCGGCCCTGAACAATGCGTAGGGCAGCAGCCAGCTGCGCTGCGATTGCCAGAAAGCAGTAAATGCAGCGCGATCCGGCTGGGTTGCTCTCTCCCTAAACCCGTCCCAGGCCTGCCGAAGAAGCGCCGCACGCTGTATCCAGTCACCCCCTTCAATGGCCGCATCGGGTGTCAGCCACCCGGCAATCTTGAGCGGTGTCGGATCAATCAGGCGTGAATTGCCGGCGAAGGCCGAAGTCAGCTGGTAGGGAGACAGTGATCCACCGACAGGGCCCACAGGGAGCATCTGCCACAGACTGAAACCGCTGTCGGCCAGCAGATCAGCAAAGCGCTGCGCATCTTCGCCCAGCACGCCACTCTCCCAGTTTCCAGGCAGTGAGGTCGGGTGCAGCAGTACGCCGGCACTGCGACCTTCTGACAGCAGATCGCTCAACAACCTGGCCTCCCGTTCATTCCGCAGTATGCGGCGGGGCAACGGGCGATACGTTTGGGGTCCGCCCAGGGACGGACACGCTGCAGTTCTTCAACATGCTCTGCGTGACCAGAACGACGCCCTGCTCGGTCACGTGGAAACGCTGCCGGTCCAGTGCGCTGTCTTCGCCAATCACCATACCATCCGGTATTGAACAGCCCTCATCGACGATCGCCTGGCTGATGCGGCAACTACGACCGATCCTGACGTTCGGCAATATGACCGAGCGGAATACATCACTGCGCTCATCTGCCGTGACATTGAAAAACAGCAGCGACTCACGAATCACTGCACCTGAAACGATGCAACCACCGGCAATCATCGAGTTGACCGCCACACCACGTCTGCCCTCCTCGTCGAGCACGAATTTGGCACAGGGTGTCTGCTCCTGATAAGTCCAGATCGGCCAATCAGAATCGTAAAGATTCAACTCCGGGCTGACGAAGATAAGCTCCATATTTGCCGCATAAAACGCGTCTACCGTTCCGACATCTCGCCAGTAGGCCTGCGCCTCCGTCTCAACGCTCTCAAAGGGGTAAGCAAATATCCGGCTGCTGCCGATCGCCGCCGGAATGATATTCTTGCCAAAATCGTGTGCTGATGACGGATCCAGCGCATCGCGATTCAGGGTGGCACGCAGGTAATCCACGCTGAACACATAGATGCCCATCGATGCGAGAGCGACATCATCACGGCCTGGCATCGGTTCTGGATTCCGCGGCTTCTCACTGAACTTCACGATACGTTGATCTGCATCGACCGTCGCAATCCCGAATTCGTGCGCCTGATTGACGGGCACCTGCACCATACCGAGCGTAACGTCCGCTGCATGAGCGACATGAAAGGCAATCATCGGACCGTAGTCCATCTTGTAGACGTGATCACCCGCAAGGATCAGCACCAGTTCCGGGTCGTGCGCCTGGATGATGTCAAGATTCTGATAGACGCAGTCCGCGGTACCGCGGTACCAGAGTTCGCCAAGTTTCTGCTGCGCGGGAACCAGCTGGACAAACTCACCGAGTTCACCCCGCAGATAACCCCAGCCGCGCTGAATATGCTGGATAAGAGAATGTGACTTGTACTGTGTCATGACCAGAATCTGCCGGATCCCGGAATTGACGCAATTGGACAGACTGAAATCGATGATGCGGTACTTTCCGCCAAACGGTGTTGCCGGCTTCGCCCGGTGCTCGGTCAGCTGGTGGAGACGCTCACCCCGCCCGCCGGCCATTACGATGGCCATCGTGCTCTTGGTAAGCTGACTTACGAAGCGCCCCGAACGCATTGGTTTTGCGGTACTGCCTGGATAAAAGATGCTCATGACCGCCCCGCCGCTCGATGTGTCACACTGCCAATGAATGTAACACCATACGGCTGCTTGTTCACCCGGATTAACAAGGCTTGAGACTGACCATGCGGCCACCAACCCGACAGGACACGACTCCCGCGACGATCGTCAGCACCGCCCTGCAGCGCTTGCTGGAGGCTCGGCATCACGATCCTTTCGAACTCCTCGGCCGACACTCTGCAGGATCTGAGGAGGTCGTGGTGAGGGCGCTATTGCCGCAAACTGCCGCAGTCAGCATCGCAGATACGAAACTTGAACTCGCCCGGATCGGCGCGACCGATCTGTTCGAGTGGCGCGGCCCAGGCCGGCTGGTGCCGGCACGTTATCGTCTGCATATCGTTGCAAGCGACGGCACAATAGGGGAGCGCTTCGATCCCTATTGCTTTCCTCCGCTGCTGGCCGAGGCAGACCTGAGCCAGTTCAATGCGGGACAGCATAGTTCCGCATATCGCTTCATGGGCAGTCATCAGCTCTCGGTTGATGGCATTTCCGGCATACGTTTCGCCGTGTGGGCACCTGAGGCCGAGCGCGTCAGTGTTGTAGGTGACTTCAATCGCTGGGACGGTCGCTGCCATCCCATGCGTGTGCGGGGAAGCTCCGGGGTCTGGGAGCTGTTTGTGCCAGGTCTGCAGACCACGATCTACAAATACGAGATTCGAAACCGCCACAACGGCGAGCTGTTGTTGAAATGCGATCCGTATGGCCGTGAGGCCGAGTTACGTCCGGCAACTGCATCTGTCGCACGGCCACCAACTTCATACGCCTGGCAGGATGATGCGTGGATGACGGCCCGCGCCGACTGGCAATGGCTGCATGCACCCATCTCCATCTACGAAGTACATCTGGGTTCATGGCGACACGGCCCTGGTGATGCGCCACTCAACTATCGCTCTGCGGCAGACCTCCTGGTGCCTTATGCCGCAGAGCTTGGCTTCACGCATATCGAATTGATGCCATTGACCGAACACCCGCTGGATGAGTCCTGGGGCTATCAGCCCGTCGGCTATTTTGCCGCAACTTGCCGGTTCGGTTCAGCTGATGATCTTCGCTATCTGATAGATAGGTGCCATCGTGCGGGTCTGGGCGTGATTCTCGACTGGGTGCCCGGACATTTCCCTCGCGACAACCATGGACTGGCCCGGTTTGACGGTTCACCGCTGTACGAATACAGCGACCCGAGGAAAGGCAGTCACCCTGACTGGGGCACGCTGGTTTTCAACTACGACCGTTGTGAGGTACGCAGTTTTTTGCTGTCGAGCGCCCGCTTCTGGCTGGCAGAGTTTCATATCGATGGCCTGCGGGTCGATGCGGTCGCATCGATGCTGTACCTGGATTACTCACGCAGACCTGGCCAGTGGCTGCCAAACCAGCATGGCGGCAACGAAAACCTCGAAGCCGTATCGTTTCTGCGCGAACTGAATGCGATGACGCACCGGGATTTTCCGGGCTCCATCACCATTGCCGAGGAATCAACCGCATGGCCCGGTGTAAGTCGGCCGGTGAACCTGGGTGGACTCGGATTCAGCATGAAATGGAATATGGGCTGGATGCACGACACGCTCAAATACCTGTCCATGGATCCGGTTTACCGCAAGCATCACCATGACCTGCTGACGTTCGGTCCTCTGTACGCGTTCAGCGAAAATTTTGTACTGCCGCTGTCACACGATGAAGTCGTACACCTGAAGCGCTCGATGCTTGGCAAAATGCCCGGCGATGACTGGCAGCGCCTTGCAAATCTGCGCCTCGCCTATACCTACCAGTGGACCTATCCAGGCAAGAAGCTGTTATTCATGGGCAGTGAGCTTGGACAGCCCTCGGAATGGAATTTGCGGGAATCGCTGCCCTGGCACCTGCTAAACGACCCACGGCATGGCGGTATGCAGCGCCTCGTGCGCGACCTCAACCACCTGTATACGGCGCACACAGCCCTGCACGCCCTCGATTTTGACTCGACCGGCTTTCAGTGGCTGAGCTGGGATGACGCCGAAAACTCGGTATTAGGCTACCTGCGCCGGGCTGGCGATGAATTCATGCTGGTCGCGCTGAATTTCACTCCGGTGGCGCGTACGGGCTACCGGATCGGGGTCCCGCACGCAGGCCAGTATCGCGAGATCCTCAATTCAGACTCGCGCTTCTATGGTGGCAGTGATCTGGGTAACCCCATTCCGCTGACGGCCGAAGCCGTACCGTGCATGCACCAACCCTGGTCTGTGCTGATCAGCCTGCCGCCCCTGGCCGGCGTGATTCTGGCACCGGTGAACTGAGCAAAGCCAGCGCTACATCCAGCGCATGAGTCCCATCTCATAAGGGTGCGCAAGAGACGCATGCCAGGGAGCGGCCCTGATCTGTAGATTGAGTGCCCCGCACCAGGGCGGACGAAAGACCACGCGATAGCGTTGCACGCCGTCGCTGTCAGCTTTGCCGACAGGCTCAAAGAGCTCAACATAAGCGTGATCATTGCCCACAATCCGCGTGCCACGTTCCGCGGTACCGCGTTCAGCAAAGCGTTTCACTGAAACTGCCAGCTCGGAGCAGAGTTCGCGCGTCACCAGGCATTCAAGGCGCAAGTCTTCAGGCGCCAGGCCATTGAGCGTCACGTCTACTTCAACGCTAACCGGTACATTGAAATCGATACGTTGTCCGACAGCAGCTGCAAGGCGCAGACTGACCTCCGGCCATGCCACACTCACCCGCTTCTTCCAGCTGGCCAGTGTCCGCGCCGCTGCATAGCCGTCCACGCTCATCTGCCTGCCACGACGTGCCGCAGGCGCATAGAAAAGCCCGGCGTAGTCGTGAACGACGCGATTCATGTTGAAGTTGGGCAAAATACTCGACATCGAACGCTTGCACTTGCGTACCCAACCTGGCGAATAGCCAAGACGCTCGTCACGTGCATAGTAGAGCGGTATCACTTCGTCCTGGAGAATTTCGTAAAGCGTCCGCGCATCGTGCCAGTCGCGCTCAGCCGTATCGTCGGAGCGCGGTGAAGGCGGAATCGCCCAGCCGTTCTCTCCGTCATAGCCCTCTGCCCACCAGCCATCGAGCACGCTGACGTTGACCGTACCGTTGATCGCCGCCTTCATTCCTGAAGTGCCGCTGGCCTCCATCGGGTAGACCGGCGTATTCAGCCAGACATCCACACCGGAAGTGAGCAATCTGCCGAGCCCCATGTCATAGCCTTCCACAATCAACAGCTTTCCTGAAAACTCGGGAAGCTGACTGACGCGGTGAAGCTCTTTCAGCAGTTCCTGGGCGGGAATATCCGCCGGGTGCGCCTTGCCGGCGAAGATGAACACGACCGGGCGCTCATCGGTGTCAACGATCTGTTTGAGCCAACCCAGGTCCTGGAGCAGCAGCGTCGCGCGCTTGTAGGTGGCAAAACGCCGGCCGAATCCGATCGTGAGTACATCCGGGCGCTCCGGATCCAGGTATTTCAGCAGACGGTGTATGTGTGCCTCCGAGAGCTGATTGCGGCTGTGCTGACGACGCAGACGCTCGCGAAGACCATGGAGCATTGCGGCCTTGACCTGCTGGTTGACGTACCAGAAGCGTCCATCGGGTATGTCATCAATCTTCCTGAGCAGTTCGCGGTCCGTGATCTGGTATCGCCATGCTGGCCCGAGATGCTGCTCCAGCAAATCTGACCATTCCGTCTGCATGAAGGTCGGGACGTGTACACCGTTGGTCACATAGCCGACCGGATTCTCGGCAGCCGGCACTTCCGGCCATGCCCCTGCGCAGATTTCTGAAGTCACCCGGCCATGTAGCCGACTGACGCCGTTCACGTGCCGCGATCCGCCCAGTGCAAGGCGGGTCATGTTGAAGCCGGGCTGCTCGCTGCTTTCTCTGGCCAGAGCAAGGAAAGCCTCTTCGGTAATGCCCAGCTCCGGCACCAGGGCACGAAAGTGGTTCAGCACCTGCTCGCGATCAAATACGTCGTGCCCGGCGGATACGGGCGTGTGGGTCGTAAATACCGTGTTCGCCGCTACGGCTTCAATGGCAGCGTCGAACACCAGGCCACCGGTGACCAGCTCACGAGCCCGTTCAACGATCTGAAACGCCGCATGCCCCTCATTGATATGCCAGACCTGCGGACTCAATCCGGCAGCGCGCAGGGCACGCACACCGCCGATACCGAGGATTATTTCTTGCTGCAGCCGCAGATTGCTATCACCACCATAGAGCTGCCGGGTGATTTGTCGGTCGTTTGACTCATTTTGTGCAAGATCCGTGTCGAGCAGCAGGACATTGATCCGCCCTACCCCCGCCTGCCAGACCTTGACGGCAACCTGTCGGCCATCAATCGGGCAGTAGACAACAACCTCGTTACCCGCCGCATCGCGGGTCGCCTGAACCGGTGCGTCATAGGCCTGGATACAGCCATACTCGGCGATCTGCTGACCGTGCTCGTCGATCCGCTGATTGAAGTAACCCTGACGATACAGCAAGCCAACTGCGACGAAAGGCAGGCGCAGATCACTCGCCGTCTTGCAATGATCACCGGCCAGAATCCCGAGGCCACCGGAATAAATCGGGAAGCTCTCGTGATAACCGAACTCAGCACAAAAATAGGCGATCAGATCATCCTGACCGAGACCGGCCGGCTTATAGCCATCGACCTGTCGTTCGAGGTACGAGTCATATTCCGCGACCGCACGCCGATAAGCAGCCAGGAATGTGTCATTCCTGGCTGCCAGTTCCAGTATTGACTGGTCTATGCAGCGCAGGAACACCTTCGGATTCCGGCCGGTTCTCCACCACAGACTGCGGTCGAGGGTATCGAATAGCTGGCGGGTGGGCCGATGCCAGCTGAACCAGAGATTGGAAGCCAGATCACCCAGACGCTGGATGCGCTCCGGCAATCTTGCCTGTACGTGCAGAGGAAACTGTTGTGCGGTCATGAAATGCTTTCTGTAATGCGCGACGATCCATCGCCAGCCTGTGGATTATGCAGCGTCCCGCACACCACCGGCAATTTGACGTTGCATCTTTGTGAACTGCAGCGTTCGCGCACTATTGGTCATCGCAGCAAGGCCAGTAATGCCTGCTCATCCAGCAACTGCACACCGAGCGAAGTCGCCCGGGCAAGCTTCGAGCCGGGATTATCGCCATATACGAGATAAGTAGTGCGGGACGACACGCTGCTGCTGACCTTGCCACCCAGCGACTCAATCTTCAACTTTGCATCGTCACGACTCATTCCCGCAAGCGTACCGGTGAGCACAAAGCTCTGGCCACGAAGTGGCTGCTTGCTGTGCTCCGGTACAGGAAGGTCGTCCCAGTGCACGCCGGACTTGCGCAGTAGCGCAATAATTGCCGCATTGTCCCGCTGCCGGAAAAAGGCAGAAATTCCCGCTGCCATCACCGGACCGATATCCGGTACTGCCTGTAAATCCTCTACGCTGGCGTTCGCAAGTTTTTCCAGGCTTCCAAAATGGCTGACGAGCAAGCGGCTGGTCGCATCACCAACCTCCGGAATGCCAAGCGCATACAGAAAACGCACCAGCGTGGTCTTCCGGCTGTGGGCGACAGCGGCGATCAGCTTCTCTGCGGAGCGCTCGCCCATCCGTTCCAGTGCACTGAGTCTGGCACTGTCGAGACTATAGAGATCGGCGGCATTCTGGACCAGACCGCTGTCGACGAGTTGCTCAATGAGCTGATCACCCAGACCGCTGATATCCATTGCACGGCGCGACGCGAAATGGCGTAGCGCCTGTTTCCGCTGCGCCGGGCAGACCAGCCCGCCACTACAACGCACGATCACCTGGCCTTCGGTCTGAACCACCTCGGACCCACACGCGGGACAGGCAACCGGAACCTCTATTGCGCTCGCGCCCACTGGTCTGCGCTCAAAAACAACCGAAGCGACCTCGGGGATCACATCACCAGCCCGGCGCACCACGACCGTGTCACCGACACGCACGTCCTTGCGGTGCAGGTCTGCGAAATTGTGCAGGGTCGCATTGCTGACCGTCGCGCCGCCGACAAAGACGGGTGTCAGGCGCGCAACCGGTGTCAGCGCACCGGTCCGTCCGACCTGGAAGTCGATCGCCTCGACACAGCTCAACTGTTCTTCAGCGGGAAACTTGTGCGCTATTGCCCACCGGGGAGCCCGCGCCACAAAGCCCAGCTTCTGCTGAGCCGCACAGTCATCGACCTTGTAGACAACACCATCGATCTCAAACGGCAAGGCGTGACGACGCTCAGACAGTTCACGGTAATACTGCAGACAGCCATCTGCACCACAGACGAGTCTGACTTCGGAACAGATGGGCAGACCCCATTCGCCCAGCCTGCGCAGCGTCGCGCTATGACTTACCGGTAATTCACCACCGGCCACCAGACCGATGCCATAGGCAAACATGGCTAGCGGTCGGCGCGCGGCCACCTGTGGGTCAAGCTGCCGGAGGCTGCCTGCAGCAGCATTGCGCGGATTCGCAAAGAGTTTGTCACCAGATTGCTGCGCCCGCCTGTTGAGTGCCACGAAGCCATCGCGGGGCATGTACACCTCGCCACGAACCTCAATCCGGTGCGGAAGCCGCTCGCCGTGCAACTTCAATGGCACCAAACTGATGGTCCGGACGTTATGTGTCACGTCTTCGCCAACTGTGCCGTCCCCACGCGTGGCCGCTCGCAGCAGAAGTCCGTGCTCGTAAACCAGACTGATGGCAACACCATCGAGCTTTGGCTCGGCTGAATAGCTTATGGCTTCTGTGCCAAGTCGCTCGCGAACTCGTCGGTCAAAATCAATCACATCCTGATCGCTGAACGCGTTATCCAGGGACAGCATCGGTACGCCGTGAACCACCTCGGCAAATCCGCTGGCCACGGCACCGCCGACACGCCGGGTTGGTGAGTCGATCATGGCCAACTCGGAGAAATCGCGTTCGAGTGCCACGAGTTCCTGAAACAATCGATCGTATTCCGCATCCGGTATCAACGGCTCGTCGAGCTCGTAATACCGGCGATTGTGTGCCACAAGCAGCTGGCGCAGCTCAGATGCACGCACTACCTGTCCCGCCGCCGCCTTTATTGCCATGCGCTGCGGTGCCTCAGCCACGCCCCTGCCGATGCTGAAACTGGATCACATCTTCCCGCAAATAACGCTCACGCTGAATGCTGAGCGTGCTGCCCTGCTCGTCGACAAGATCCCCCTCAAGCCGGGTGGCAATCGCACGGGCAGTGCTGACCATGGCATCAAAGGCCGCAACACCGTCCAGCGGCCCCGGCAGGCCCATGAACAGGCTGACCCCCCGAAAACTGTCGTTGCGCAGGCGGCTAAGATCAAATGAACCGGGCTCGGTGAGGCTCGCAACACTGAACACCGGCACGACACCCGCATCACTCTCGACCGCATCACCAGGGTAGTGGTGGAAAATCCCGAAGCGGCCATGCCGCAGTCCATTGTCACGGAGTGCCAGCACGAGTTCATCACCGGCAAACCCGCGCTTGTCCCGACATAGCAGACGAATAGTGACAATTTTATCTGGCAGAACCAGCGCTGATGTGCTGCTGGCGACGCCTGCACCCGCAGGCTCGAGATCTGGCTCGATGCGCACAGGAGGCGCTGAAGGCTTGCGGAACGAGGCCTGCAGGGCTTTAGAAAGCTTCGCCCTGTAACGTGTCCAGACAAAGACGGCCACCAGAACCAGGGCGGCAGCCAGCAGCAGAACCCAACGGAGTTCTTCCACCATCAGGCCTCAGCTGGCCACAAGCTTGACAGCCTCATCAATATCCACCGCAACCAGACGGGAGACACCCGGCTCATTCATGGTAACGCCGGTCAACTGTCGAGCCATTTCCATAGTCGTCTTGTTGTGCGTTATCACGATGAACTGCACGGTGCGGGACATTTCCCGCACGATATCGCAGAAGCGATTTACGTTGGCCTCGTCAAGCGGCGCATCGACCTCATCCAGCAGACAGAATGGCGCAGGATTCAGCTCGAAAATTGAAAAAATCAGCGCCACTGCCGTGAGCGCCTTTTCACCGCCGGACAGCAGATGGATGTGACTGTTGCGTTTGCCCGGCGGGCGCGCCATGACCGTTACACCGGCACTGAGCAGGTCGTCGCCGTCCAGGCTGAGATAGGCATGCCCACCGCCAAAGAGACGGGGGAACAACCGCTTGAGACCACTGTTGATGTTGTCAAAGGTTTCCTGAAACCGGGTTCTGGTCTCACGGTCTATGCGCCGGATGGCATGCTCCAGTGTTTCGAGCGCATCACTGAGATCGGCATGCTGCGAATCCAGATAGGCCTTGCGTTCGGACTGCTCCGAAAACTCACTGATGGCGGCCAGATTGATCGGCCCGAGACGCTCGACAGAGGTGCGCACCGCCTGCAGTCGCTGGTCCCATTCGCCAGCATCCGCATTCTCGGGAAGCTGACCATCCATATCAGCCATCGGGATTCCGGTTGCAGCAAAGCGCTCGGCAAGCGTTTCACGCCGCACTTCAAGCTCGCGAACACTGACTCGCAGCCCCTCAACCAGCTCGCGCGAGGCCTCGACCTGTTTCTCCAGTTCATGCCTGCGCACCTCGGCCGTCTTGACCTCGGACTCGACTGCTGACAACTCATCACGCTGCTGGTTGAGCTGTTGCTGGATTTCCAGTTGATGCGCCAGATGTCCGTCCAGCTCCTGCTGGGATTCCTGCAGCGGCGCCTCGCTTGCACTGATGTTTTCAGTCAGCATTGCCATCCGCTGCTCGAGTTGGCGCTGCTGTACAACCAGTCGGTCGAGGGCCGCGATCGCCGCACCGTGAGCTGTTCTGCGGCCTTCATACTCGATCTGGATTTGCGCAACTGCCGTACGGCGCTCTTCAGCCCGCTCCCGGAGACCGTTGTAGGCAAGCAGCAAATCATCCTGTTGCTGCCGCAAGACCGGCCGACGTTCCTCAAGCGCAGCAAGCGCCGCTTCCGCAGCAGCAAGGCGCTCGCGCGCCTCATCGATAGCTACACCAACTGAAACCAGCTCGTCCTGCACGGTGCTGCTGTCCTGATCCAGGGTCTCCAGTCTCTGGCGCGCGCGATCCAGCTCAGTCTGCAACCCGGCGACGAGGGCTGTAGCCTCGAGACTCTGGCGACTGACTTCAGTCAGCCGGCTCTGTGCATCGAGACGCTGTTGCTCAAGCGCTTCGATTGCCTGGCGAGCCTCAATCCGATTGCCGGCCAGCAACTCGGCACGTACTTCGTGCTCGGCGACCGCCTCCGACAGGGTGCGAATCTCCTGCTCTCTGGCCATCATGCCGACATGACGCTGCCCGCGACTGATACGCACCCAGCGCGCGCCAAGCCAGACGCCTTCGGGGGTGATGACGGATTCGCCGGATCTGAGATCCCGGCGAAGCTGTAGCGCTTCATCCAGGGTATTTGCACAGCGCACTGCCGATAGCACACCGTGCAACTGACCAGAATTCCTCACACAGGCAGCGAGAGTTCCGGACGCAGCTCCCGGATCTGCATCTGCAGCACTTGAATCCAGAAGGACCAGACTTGTATCCGGCAAGGCTGCCAGGTGCCTGCCTGAATCCTCGACACAGATTGCCTGGAGAAAATCTCCCAGCACCGTCTCGATCGCACGCGTCCATCGGTCTTCAGCGACCAGCTCCTGAACCAGCCTGTGGCGGCGTGCAAGTCCGGTACTGGCAAGCCACTCGCCCAGCACCTCTTCTTCGTTGCCGAAAGCCGTATTCTGGATTGCGCGCAGGGTATCGAGACGTCCACGCCGCGACTCCAGTTCACCACGAAGCTGCAGGACATCGGCCCCCAACTGCCGTTCGACATCGCGCTGAGCCGCGAGCCGGCGCTCTACTTCTTCCAGATTTCGTGTCTCGGACTCCAGACTTGCCAGCGTCTCTGCCTGGTTCTGCAGCAACACCTGCAACCTCGCTTCGAGATCGACGACAGAAATGGATGATCTCTCACCTTCTACCGAATCCAGCTGGCGGGTCAGCCGATCGCGATGTGCGCCGATATGCTCAAGTCGAGTGTGTTCGAGTTGCCGGAGCTGCTGCTGCTCCTTTACGTCGAGATTGAAGCCATGCCAGCGCTGCTGCCAGTCCGTCAATGCAACTTCACTGGTACGCAGTTCCTCACCGGCCTGTCCGGACTCAAGGCGGACTGCTTCAAGCCGCGGTCCGAAATCCGCAAGCTCAAGGTCAAGGCCTGTTACAAGAGCCGTATCGCGCCCGACCTCAGTATTGATGCTCTCCAGTTCAGTACGCGCACCGGCAAGCTCCTTCAACTGCCGCTCGCGCGACTCACGGGTATGTGCAATCGTCTGCTCGAGCCTGGCAATTTCACTTTGAACCGCATAGTAGTTTGCCTGTACGGCGGTAAACCGGTCGCTGACCTCGACATGCCGGGCCCGCGCCCGTTCAATATCTGCCTCGACCTGGCGCTGCCCTGCGATCGCTGCCTCCAGGCCGGTTTGCCGCGAAGACAGCTCGCCGCGCTGTGTACCAAGTCCCTGATCGAGTTCAGCGAGGCGGATCGAAAGCAATTCTGCTTCAAGCTGCCGTTCCTGCTGCTTCAGTGCCTTGTAACGCTCAGCGACCTGCGCCTGACGCTGCAGGTGCTTGATCTGCTTCTCGACCTCAGTGCGCAGGTCAGCCAGACGAGCCAGGTTTTCACGCGTATTGTGGATACGGGTTTCCGTCTCCCGCCGCCGCTCCTTGTATTTCGATATCCCCGCCGCTTCCTCGATATAGCTGCGCATTTCCTCCGGCTTCGCATCAACGAGCCGGGACACCATGCCCTGCTCGATGATGGCGTAGCTGCGCGGCCCAAGACCGGTGCCCATAAAGAGACTGGTGATGTCCTTGCGCCGGCATCGCGTGTTGTTCAGAAAGTACTGCGAAACACCGTCGCGACTCACCATGCGACGGATCGAGATTTCCGCGTAACCTGCGTACTGACCACCCAGGGTGCCGTCGGAGTTATCGAAGAACAGCTCGATGGCTGCTGAACCGACCGGCTTCCGTGAGTTTGAACCGCTGAATATGACGTCCTCCATGGAGTCGCCACGCAGGTGGCGAGCGGAGGTCTCGCCCATAACCCAGCGGATTGCATCGATAACGTTCGACTTTCCGCAGCCGTTCGGGCCGACGATGCCGACCAGATTGCTGGGAAAGTGAACCGTGGTCGGGTCCACAAAGGACTTAAAACCCGCAAGCTTTATCTTGCTGAGTCGCATAATTTCAGACGCCCAGGATGAGTAACAACACTAACGGGTGCGGTGAAGGTAGTGTAAATTAAATCCGGACACGACACACCCAAAGCCGGGGGATCAGTGTTGATCTTCCCACCCGGACAACCGAGCCAGTTATTGTGGACAACAACGATTCAAATCAGCCCATTCTGGAAACGTTCCAGAACCCGGAAGCGGCGAGGCCCTACACAATTCGCATGCGCCTTCCGGAATTTACCTGCCTCTGTCCGCGTACGGGGCAGCCTGACTTTGCCGTTCTTTATCTGGAGTACATTCCCGATAAGCTGTGTATCGAATTGAAGTCGCTGAAAAACTACATCTGGTCATTTCGCAACCAAGGCGTTTTTCACGAGGCTGTAACCAACCATATCCTGAATGAACTGGTGAGAACGGTTGAGCCCCACTTCATGCGTCTGACCGCAGATTTCAACGTCAGGGGTGGAATCTACACATCGGTGGTCGCAGAGCACCGGCGAGCCGGCTGGGAAGCTCAATCGCCAGTCCACTTGCCGGTACGCGAAACAGATCAGGTAGAGGGACTGACACTCCGGTAAGCCATTCCGGAAACCTGAACGGGCCTTTGCCCGCGCCCCGCGCTATGTATAATCCGGCGGTTTACCAAGTCCTCGGGATTAATTACATGCCTGCAGCAAAGCGACCAGCCGCTAAAGCCAAGCCTTCAGCAAAGACCAAACCGGCCTCTTCCGCAACCAAAACCGGTAGCGCCGGCCGCAAGACTGCTGTCAAGGCAACTGTAGCAACCAGGGCGAAGACAAAGCCCGCGGCAAAACCAGCCGCGAAGTCGGCGAAAAAGACGTCTGCCGCTAAGCCGGCTAAAGTTGCTAGCGTCAGCCGGGCACCTGCGAAGAATGCGTCCAGGGCTGCGGCAGCGCGATCGCCAGCCCCGGCCAGTGCCACACACAAGGCGCCCTCCAAGGCACGCACCAGGCCACGCGTAGCCGCCAAGCCCGAGTCTTACGAATACGATCCGAATGCACTGATTCACGGAATCCGGCCTTATAAAACCAAGGCGGGCGAGACTTATATGAACGCGAATCAACTGGAACACTTCCGGGAGGTACTCATGGCCTGGAAGCGGGAGTTGATGGAAGAAGTCGATCGCACCGTCCATCACATGCAGGATGAGGCCAGCAATTTTCCTGATCCGAATGACCGTGCCACACAGGAATCCGAGTTTGGACTGGAACTGCGTACCAGAGACCGGGAACGCAAGCTCCTTAAGAAGATTGCGGCGGCACTCTCACGTATTGATGACAACAGCTATGGATACTGCGAAGAAACAGGCGAGGAAATCGGTCTGAAGCGCCTTGAGGCACGTCCTGTCGCAACGATGTGCCTTGAGGCCCAGGAACGACGCGAACTTGCAGAGAGACAGTACGGCGAGCGCGATGATCGCCACCGGTAACTGAAACCTTTCGAAAAGTCAGTTATAAGCTTTTGATTTATATAAGGTAATCGAGTCAGACAAATATTCAGCTTTAGTTGAGCTGCATCGCGAACTAAATTCAGCTGGAGCAGGTCTATAAATGGTAGTTGGAACTGTCCAACGAGGGGTGGCTGGCCTGAAGCCTCTCCCTGAAACCATGGAGGGACCTACGATGAGCGAGCAGAGACTGATTCGAAAGTACGTTAATCGCCGACTCTACGACACGGCACAAAGCCGTTACGTAAATCTGGATGACCTGCGCGAGCTGATCACCAAAGGCTCTCAGGTCAAGGTTGTGGAGCAGGCGACAGGCGTCGATATCACCACGCCTGTAC
>JBATNV010000118.1:0-2022 GCA_049290495.1 Gammaproteobacteria bacterium
CGCTCCGATCTGAGGTGCGATTGCATGTGCAAGTGTGGTTTTCCCTGCGCCTGGTGCCCCAGACATCTGGATAAAGAGCAAGTCAGGCATGCGCTACATTCTCTACGCACATATGGCGTTCAACAAGTATCTCCTCAAAAAAGCAGGGTGCTATGACGCGGGCTCCCATGATGCGCCAAGATTGAGTTCGGACGCTCGCTCGGTAATCAGGTCAGCAAGCGGCGGGATCGCGCCCGTTCCACGGATACGGTCATGGATGTAGTGGTAAAAACTCACGCCCAATTTGCGCGTTGTGTCGGCCAGCGACATGAACGTATCCCACGCCTTGGCGCCTTCCAGTGTGCGCGGGCCAAAGCTGACGTCGCGCTTGCGCACGCGCTGGCGGGCGGCCAATTCCGCCGCGTTATTGTGCAACGGGATTTCTGGATGTTCCAAAACCGCCAGCAGGACGGCTTTCCGAGCGCGCGTCTTCGCGATCCGGTCGTTCAGTGCCCAATAGTCGGTTTTTGTCGCACACAGCGCGTCGAAGGCGGCGGTCAGCCGCACCCGTTCGGCAGCGCGCGGCTGTTCCCGGTAGGCCAGCAGGTCATCGTAGAACGACCAGAACGCGTCCAGGAACGCGTCCAGCGCTTGCCGATGCGCCGCAATCGCCGGCGTCAGCTTCTTGTAGTGCCGCCCTTCATGTACCCAACACCCGCCGATCGCCTCGGTCAACCAGGCCCATTGGGGCGCGTCATCACAGACCAGCAAGCGCACCACGGGATACGCGGTTTGCGCGTGATAGGCCGCCACGGCCAGCGCATCCCGAATCCACTTCCGCGCCTGATCGCCCAGCTGCGGCCGGTGGGTCGCCAGCAGCGCGTCCAGGGTTGGCTCGTCCAGATCGGTATCCCACGGCAGGGCCAGCAGGCTGGTGCGCGTGACCTGCGACACCTTGACCAGATCCAGCAACCCCAATGCTTCGGCATTCAACCGAAAGCTGCGGGGGGCCCCGCCCCGCAATACATCCAGCACCGATAAGCGGTCTTTGCTGACCGTTGTCCGGTAGGAGGTCGCCAGCGGGGTACAGACAATTTGGCAGTGCTGGTTCTGACCGTTCACACGGGTTCCCGTGTCATCGATCTGCTGCCAGGGACTACTCGCCAACCCGGCGCGCAGGATTGCATCCGCCTCGCGGTGAAAGACTGTCTGGTCTTTGATCAACAGATTGGAGATGGTGCCATCAGCAATCTGCACGCCCACGTTCGTGAGCAGTTCACGGATCTTGGCCTCGCTGACCAGGCAGCCATAGGCCAGCACCACGACCAGCGCGTGGATGCCCGGGCCAAACTCGCCAGCGTAGCCAGGCGGCAGCGGTGCGCGATAACTTTGCGTGGTGGACGGAGCGTACCAGACTTCCTTGCGGAAGCGCACGTTATCGGTACGCACGAGGATATCCTGAACGATAACCTCCTCGTACCCCTTGAAGATGGCATCGGATGGCAGGCTGGCCGGGTCAACGGTCAGGAGTGCATCACGGTCAATGGCGATCGGGGCGCGTTTGCCGCGCTTGCCACGTGCACCCCGCTGATGCCGTTCGGACTCGGAAGAATAGTGCGCTGGTGGGCTGGGTGGCGTTGGTGGCTTGATGGTTGGCTTGCCCTGTTCACCTTTCAGGCGGTTGACTTCGTCCCGCAAGCGCTGGATCTCGGTCTGGGCATCCCGCAGGGCGGCGGCTTGTTCCTCGATGATGTTCAGCAGGCGCACGATCAGCGTACGCATCCGTTCGTCCGTGATACTGCTCAGATCGAGGTCGTCCAACATTGAAGGCATCCCGTCCATCTGCCGTGCCGGGGGCAGTATACCCGAAATTGGCTGGCTCGTGGCGCGCCGCCCGAGTTGCGCCGCCCTGGATTATTGAGGAGATACCACGTATTTGATGAGGCTGATCTAGAGTCAATCGAGCAGCGTTCGTCTGCTGCGCAGAATGCTGTCACATCCCGAACAATTGCTCAGGCGCTTGGGGTGAGTATATTACTTGTG
>JBATNV010000119.1:0-6454 GCA_049290495.1 Gammaproteobacteria bacterium
GTCTTTGTGCTCGATATGGGTGAACCGGTGCGCATCGCCGACCTGGCGCGACGCATGATCAACCTGATGGGCTTGACGGTACGCGATGAGGCCACTCCCGAGGGCGATATCGCGATTCGCTACTCCGGCCTGCGCAATGGCGAGAAGCTTTACGAGGAGCTGCTGATCGGCACAGATGTTGCGCGCACTGAGCATCCGATGATCATGCGCGCCATGGAGGAGTCGCTGCCGTGGCCGAGGGTCCGGCATTTCCTGGCTCAGCTCCAGCTGGCCAGCAACGCCTTTGACTGCGAGCAGACCCTGAACCTGCTGCTGGAGAGCGTGAACGGTTTCGCACCGGTCAGTGAGGGCATAGACGACCTGGTCTGGCAGGCTCGCAAGACCAATTCGGGCAACGAGGGCAAAGCGGCTGGCATTGCCGCGATGGCCCCCCCCGCGTCAACCGCCAAGATCATTGACCTGGAGTCCGGGCGCCGGGCGTGACGCGATTGGTTGCCTTCAGCGCCTGAGCGGCTAATCTAGCCGCTGTTTCTCCGCTGAGTCCCGAGCATAACGATGAAAATCACCATACACGGCACTGGTTACGTGGGTCTGGTCACGGGCGCCTGCATCGCGCAGGCGGGCAATCAGGTGCTCTGCGTCGACATCGACGCGGCCAAGGTTGCAGCGCTCGGGCGCGGCGAGATTCCGATCTATGAGCCGGGCCTGGCGGAAGTGGTAAAGCGCAGCCACGCGGCCGGAAGACTGCAGTTCACTACCGATGTGGCAGCAGGCGTCGCGTACGGTGAGATTCAGTTCATCGCGGTGGGTACGCCGAAGAACGAGGACGGTTCGGCCGACCTGCGTCACGTGCTGACCGTGGCCGAAACCATCGGGCGCCATATGGCTGACTACAAGGTGATCGTCGACAAGTCGACTGTGCCGGTCGGTACTGGTGACCGGGTTCGTGCGACCGTTGCGGCGACACTGGCTGCACGCGGTGCAAAGACTGAATTCGACGTGGTCTCAAACCCGGAGTTTCTCAAGGAAGGTGCGGCGGTCGGCGATTTCATGAAGCCGGACCGCATCATCATCGGTACCGATAGCGCGCGCGCGGTTGAGCTGCTGCGCGAGCTGTACGAGCCTTTCAGCCGCAGTCACGACAAGCTGATCGTCATGGACATGCGCTCGGCTGAACTCACCAAGTACGCGGCCAACGTCATGCTGGCGACCAAGATCAGCCTGATGAACGAGCTGGCCAATATCGCCGAGCGCTACGGCGCAGACATCGAACAGGTGCGTATCGGCATTGGCTCCGATCCACGTATCGGCTATTCATTTATCTATCCCGGCTGCGGTTATGGCGGTTCCTGCTTTCCCAAGGACGTGCATGCGCTGATTCGGTCGGCTGAAGATATCGGCTATGAGGCCGAGTTGGTGCGCGCCGTGGATAGCGTCAACAACCGTCAGAAGGAAGTCCTGTTCCGCAAGATCAGCAGCCATTTCGGTGGCGAGCTCAAGGGCAAGACCATCGCGCTGTGGGGCTTGGCTTTCAAGCCGAATACGGACGATATGCGTGAGGCTGCCAGCGTTGTGCTGATGCAGGCGTTATGGGACGCCGGCGCGGAGGTCCGTGCCTACGATCCACAGGCGATGGCTGAGACCCGTCGTATCTGCGGCGAGCGCGCTGATCTCGTGCTGTGCAGCGCCGCTGACGAAGCCCTGGACGGCGCCGATGCGCTGGTGGTGGTGACCGAGTGGCAGGAATTCCGCAGCCCGGACTTTGAGCAGATCCGCGCTGCGCTGTCCGGCCCGGTGATCTTCGATGGCCGCAACCTCTACGATCCGCGGCAGCTCGAGCGGCTTGGCTTCGCCTACTACGGGATCGGGCGCGGCAAGGCGCTGCCGGTCTAGGCCGGGTACGAGTACGGGTAGTAGGAACCGAGTTCGCCGCCGCGGCTGAGCGCCTTGTTGAGCACCAGGCCGACCGGCTTTCTCGTGTCGAGTATTTCCAGCGAGCGCGTGACGCTGCTTTTCGGTGACACGCCTGCTTCAACAACCAGCAGGAACTGGCCAGCCAGCGCGGTGACCGCTGGCGCCTCATTGGTGATCAGCAGCGGCGGGGCATCGAGGATGATGATTCCATTCGGGTCACGGTCTGCCAACTGATGGAATATTTCCTTGCAGCGATGGCTGTTCAGCAGCTCAAGTGAGTCCGTCGCAGTCTTGCCAGCCGGCAGCACCCAGAGCCCCGGGATATCGGTCTGGCATACCACCTGTTCCAGCGTCAGTCCGGTGTCGCTGAGCAGGTCATAAAGTCCCTGTTGGCCGGTCAGTTTCATCTGGCGCGTGAGGCTGGGGTTGGCATTGTCCGTATCGATTAGCAGCACGTTGCGGTCTTTCTCCAGCGCCAGCGCATAGGCGAGGTTGCTGGATATGAAGGTCTTGCCGGCGCCCTGCAGGGGGCTGGTGACCATGATCGTCTGGGTGCCAGGTGTGGCCAGTGGCCCAAACGCACACTGCAGCAGGGGACGCTTCAGGCGGCGGAACTGCTCATAAACCTTTTGGTCGGTGATTTCAGTAACCAGGCTGCCGCCGGTACCCAGGCGAGGGAAAGTGACGACTTGCTCGGGTGCTGTATGCGTCGGCCGCGGCAAAGGCGTGACCCGGCCGGAGCCTGACGCCGTCTTTGCTGACTCCGCTGCCGTGCTTGTTGCGGCTTTGCTGCGGGCCGCCAGGATGGCGCGTTCGATGATGCTCATGCGTTAAAGAACCTGTTGATGAACAGTACCGCGATATAGCCGAGCAGCAGTGCGCTGGCTGCAATCTCGAATCGCCAGCTTCGCGGCTGAGCTGCGGAATCGCCGACGATGCTGACCATGCCATAAACGGGCACTCCGGCAGCCTCGTTGAGGGGCGTCGTAGAGTAGAACCTCGGGTCCCGCTGCCCGAGCAGAAATGTCAGGGCCAGTCCACCGGCCAGTGCGCCCAGAAGTACCAGTGTATTCAGGAGAAATCGGTTCGGACTGCTCGGTCGAAGGGGCGTGCGCGGCGGATCCAGGACCTTGAAGGTCACGTCCTTGTTGTCCGCCTGGACCTCCTGGTTCATGCGCGCTGATTCGAGTCGCTTCAGCAGCGTTTCGTATTCGGTTTTGACCACGTCGTAATCGCGGTTCAGACGCGCGAGTTGCGCCTCGACCTCCGGAATCGTGTTGGCCATGCCGCGCAGATAGCTGACCTCGGCATTTTTCTGCGACAACTCGGAGCGCAGGGCGGCAAGATCGGCATCAGTGGTACTCAGTGCGATCTTGATGCGCTGCGAGACCACATCCACACTGCGTCTGGATGTATCCAGACCGCCCGCGGCCCGTGCGCGCAATTCCTCTGCACGGATCTTGTACAGGTCATCCAGTGTCTGCTTTGCGCGCAGCACGTCCGGGTGCTTGTCCGTGAAGCGGAGCTTGAGTTGGGCGATTTCGGCCTCCAGATTGCTGATCGGGCCATCCACTGAACTTGAGCGCAGCGGGTCGACGCCATCTGTACCGCTTTCCTCGCCGGCCAGCTGGCGGGCGAGTTCATTGCGCTTGTTGGTCAGGCTGCTGACCTGGGACTGCAGGGTGCTGACGTCGGCCCGGGCTGCCTCAAAGCGTGCATAAAAGTCGCTCTCGCCTTGCAGCAGGCCGATGTTCTTCCGCTTGAACTCGGCCAGCCGGTTCTCGGCTTCAGTCAGCCGGTCCTCGTACTGCTTGATCTGGGCCCTGAGGAAGTCGCCGGCTTGTGCTGAGTCGGCGACATCGCCCGTCATGGACTCCGAGATCAGGTCATCAAGCAGGGTCTGTACCACAGACCTGGCCATGTCCGGGTCGTGGTCACTGTAGGAGATCGTGTAGACCTGCTCGTCATCCGCGAGGATTGGCCGCACCACGAGGATTGCATTCTCCAGCTTCAGCAGCAGCCATTCGCGTTCCGCCGGATTCCGCGCCCGGGCAGAAAGCCCGGTCTTGTCGGCGACCGTCTCAAGATGTGGCCGGCTGAGCAGGGCGCGGGTCATTAATTTGACCTGTTCGAGTGGATCTGTGGGGACCGTGAGCCCTTGCAGCAGCGGTTTCAGGACGCCCTCGGCGTTGACGTACACACGGGCCGCAGCTTCGTAGTTGTCGGGAATCAGCCGTACCGTGATCCAGCCACCTGCAGCAATCAGCCATGCGCACAGGAGCCCCAGCCAGCGGAACTCCCACATGCGTTGGGCATCTTCGATAATCTTGGCGAGGGTCTTCTGAAAGTCCATCAGCGGTGCTGCTCCATCTTCGCCGACTAGCCTACCATCTGGGCATCGCGATTGGATGTGGTGCACGGCTCGTCGCTCGTATCCGGGCCGGTGCAACGAGCGTGATGCAGTTCACAGCGCACTCCATCGGGCGTGGCAGCGAAGGGATAAGCAGCTAAAGTACCGTACTACGCCCCGGAAGAGGGTTCGCTGTTTCAGCTGAGCAGGTCTGCATGACTTCACCCCCCTGTGCATTTACCGTCGACGTCGAGGACTATTTCCAGGTCGATGCCTTTTCGAAGGTGATCAATCCGTCCGACTGGGACAGTTTCGGCTCGCGGGTGGTGGCCAATACCGACTGCCTGCTGGACCTGCTCGACCGCCACCAGGTGCGCGGTACTTTTTTTGTGCTTGGCTGGATCGCGCTCCGTCATCCGGCACTGGTGCGTTCGATCGTGGCCCGTGGTCACGAGCTGGCATCCCACGGCATGAGCCATCAACGCATCGTGACGCAGACGCCGGCGGTATTTCGCCAGGAAACCCGCGACAGCAAGCGCCTGCTGGAGGACCTGGGGCAGGTGCCGGTCACCGGTTATCGTGCTGCGACCTATTCGATCACTCGTGATTCGCTGTGGGCCCTCGATATCCTGAAGGAGGAGGGCTTTGACTACGACTCGAGTATTTTTCCGGTGCGTCATGACCGCTACGGCATTCCGGATGCGCAGACGGTCCCGCACCGGCTGACGACGCCGGAAGGCAGGACCTTGGTCGAGTACCCGCTTACCGCTGTCGAGATTTTTGGCCTGAACGTGCCGATGGCCGGCGGCGGCTATTTTCGCCTGTTCCCCTATGGCCTGACGCGCTGGGGCTTGAGTCGGGTTCGCGCGCAGGGGCGTCCTGTGGTGTTTTACCTGCACCCCTGGGAAGTCGATCCGGAGCAGCCACGCATTGCCAATGCGGGCTGGCGGTCGCGGTTCCGCCACTATCTCAACCTGCACCGTACGCTGCCGCGTCTTGAGCAGCTGTTGTCTGATTTTCGCTTCAGTACGATGCGCGAATGCCTGGTCGCAGAGGGTCTGCTCTCCGCTTCAGGGTAGTATGCTGCGCATCCCGGTGTTCAGTCCCGTGAAGGAGTTTTCCATGTCGCTGTTCAAGTCATTTTGTGCCTTGCTGATGACGAGCCTGCTCATGCAGCCGGCGCTGTCCCAAAGCCAGCAGAACCAGGTCGACGCCGAAGCGCCTGTTCCGCCAGCTTCTGTCGTCAGTGCGGATTATTTGATCGGCCCCGGCGATACCCTGCAGGTCTTCGTCTGGCAGAATCCGGAGCTGTCCGTCACGGTACCGGTGCGGCCAGATGGGCGCATTTCCACCCCGCTGGTCGGGGACACCGTAGCGGTTGGCAAGGCGCCGGGACAGCTGGCGGCCGACCTTGAGACCGCGTTGGCGGTTTTCATCCGTACGCCGAAAGTTAGCGTGATTGTCAGTCAGGCGATCGGTGCGCTCAGCCAGGTGCGGGTGATCGGTCAGGTGACGCGGCCAAGCGGCGTGCCCTACCATGCCGGGCTGCGTGTGCTTGATGCGCTGCTCGCGGTTGGCGGACTCAGTGAGTTTGCGTCACCCAATCGCGCCGTCCTGATCCGCACCGAAAATGGCAAAGAGTCAAAGACCAAGATCCGGGTCGGCGACCTGCTCGATTCAGGTGATCTCGAGCAGAACCTGTTGCTCAAGCCGGGCGATGTGATCGTTATCCCCCAGACCTGGTTCTAGGCACGGCGCGTTGCGCACGCTGTTCTGGCTGGCAGTCTTTGGCTGCGTGTACAGCTATGCGCTTTATCCGCTGTTATTGACGCTGGTTCCGGCGCGTCGCCCGGTACGCGGATCACCGGCAGTTATGCCGCCAGTCGCGCTGATCATCGCCTGCCGGAATGAAGCCCGGCGTCTCCGGCATAAGCTCGACAACGCACTGTGTCTCGACTACCCGCATCTGGAGATCATCGTCTGTTCCGATGCCTCTGATGACGATTCTGATGCCATCGTTGCTGAATATGCGCCACGCGGCGTGAGGCTGGTGCGTTCTGCTGAACGCCGTGGCAAGGAGTTTGCGCAGGGCCTGGCGATTACGGCATCGAAAGGCGAGATCCTGGTGTTCTCGGATGCCGGCACGGATCTGCCGGCCGGGAGCATTCGCGTGCTGGTCGAGGACCTGGC
>JBATNV010000120.1:0-1784 GCA_049290495.1 Gammaproteobacteria bacterium
GAATTCCTCAGCCAGACGCTTGCCCTCGACTGTTTCGATTGCAAATACACCGGTCTCCTCGCTGGTATCCGGATCATTGCCGGGCTCTACGCGATTCATGCTGTCTCCTTCAGTGCAAACCAGGCACGCAGTATCCCGGCGACGCTCCATGCCTGTGCAGGGCAGCCGCGCGGCAGATGCGGTGCATCGCCATCGAAGATCTCGCTGACACTGCCCACGCCCGCTTCGGACAGATGAGTGACGATGCCGGCGAGCAAGGCCCGCGCGGCGGCCCGATCACCGTATACTTGGAGATGGGCCAGCGCGAAGGGTCCGAGCAGCCACGGCCAGACCGTCCCCTGATGATAAGCCGCATCGCGCTGGGGCGGCCCGCCGCAATAAGTACCGACATAGCGCGGATCGCTGCGCGCCAGGCTGCGCAGTCCCACCGGCGTCAGCAACTCGCGCTGACAGATCTCCACGACGGCACGCGCCTGTGTGGCATCAAGCAGCCCGGAGGTCAGTGATACGGCAAGGATCTGGTTTGGCCGCAGCGTCGAATCATCGCGCTCCGTATCCGGCGTATCGACGACATCGTAAAGATAGCCACCTGCGGCATACCAGAAGCGGGCACGGAAAGAAGTCCGCGTCTGTGCGGCCAGCTGTCCGTAACGCTGCGCGAGCGCCGCATCTCCCAGGCGACCAGCCAGTGCAGCGGCGGATGAAAGCGCGTGGTACCACAGCGCATTGATCTCCACCGGCTTGCCGATGCGCGGCGTAATCACCCGCTCACCGACCTTTGCATCCATCCACGTGAGCTGCAGCCCGGGCTCGCCGGCACGCAGTAACCCGTCTGCCGGATCCACACCGATGCCGTGACGCGTGCCGCGCAGATGCCAGTCGATGATGCCAGTGACGGTGGGCCACAGTTCACGCAAAAGCTGCAGGTCATCGCTGGCCTGGGTATAGGCATCCAGCGCATGCAGATACCAGAGCGTTGCGTCGGCCGTGTTGTAGAGCGGTGCCGCACCATTCTCTGGAAAGCAATTCGGCAAGAGCCCCTCGCTGACATGGCCCGCCCAGGTGCGCAGGATGCGCGCTGCGATATCACTGCGGCCAGTCGCGAGACAGAGGCCGGGCAAGGCGATCATGGTGTCGCGCCCCCAATCCCCAAACCACGGGTAACCAGCGATGACGCTGGCACCCTCTGCGTCACTGCCCGCAATCGGCCGCCTGACGATGAACTGGTCCGCCGCCAGCGTGAGTTGTCGCACCCAGCCCGGCTCCTGACGCACCGGATCGAGTAATGCCATGCGCCGCTGCTGATCAGCCAGCAGCACAGCCACCGGCGATTCGACAGCATCGACTTCAGCAGTACAGATCAGCGTAGCGCTCTCGCCAGGCTGCAGGCACAGGTGGAAATTGCCGGGGCAATACAGGTCTTCAACACTGTCGAGACCACGTTCAAGCTCGAGGCGGTGTCTGAAGTTCAGATACCAGTCGTCGCGTGTATGAAATCCTGCGCCAGCACACAGGATGCGCAGCGGCGGAGCGCCGGGATAAGCATCGACGCGGATACCCGCGGGGACCGGTGTGACCAGCGGCGCGCCATACCGTCGCGTCTGTCCGTGATGGTCGCGGCAGGTACACAGCGGAACGATATTGATCCGCACCGGCGCGCTCGCCTGCTCGAGCCGGAAGCTCATATAGGTCGTGTTGACCCCGCGGCCCATCCACACGGTACGGCTGAGCCGCACATCGTCAAACACGTGCGTCCATACCGGCAGGCCTGCGTTGAGCGCGAA
>JBATNV010000121.1:0-7196 GCA_049290495.1 Gammaproteobacteria bacterium
ACACCCAAAGAAAGCAATTTCTTCAACACAACAACTCCCTCTCACACACCCAGCGGCCCATGGCCTCGCTGCGGATGATTCCGTTCAATAAATGTTCGAGCCTTCCTTGAGTATCTTTGGTGTCACAAAGATCAGGAGCTCGGTCTTGTTAGAGATCTTGCGAGTGGAGCGGAACAGCACGCCGACGCCGGGGATATCGCCGAGGAACGGCACCTTGCTGACCGATTCACCTTCTTCGGTCTCGTAGACGCCACCGAGAACCACGGTCTGACCGTTATTGACCAGCACCTGGGTCACGACCTCACGCGTATCGATACTCGGTACCGAACCACCACGCGCATCGGAAACAACCTTGCCTACGCTGTCCTTGGTTACCTTGAGATCCATGATGATGCGGTCATCGGGGGTGATCTGCGGGGTTACCGTAAGGCTGAGGACAGCCTCCTTGAACTGCGTCGACGTGGCGCCGCTGGACGAGGATTCCTGGTACGGAATTTCTACACCCTGGCGGATCGATGCCTGTTTCTGGTTGGCGGTAATGACGCGCGGCGAGGAAATCACCTCACCACGGCCTTCAGCCTGAAGTGCCGAAAGCTCGAGGTCGACCAAGTAGTCTTCACCGAGCAGCGCAAGGCCCAGCCGCCCGGCCGGATTCGCGACCGGCAGATTCACGTTGTAACGGTCCTGCAGTGCAGGCAGCTGTACCGGATACTTGGATCCGGTGGACTGCTGGTTGGTCAATGCCGAGTTGACGATGGTGTTGGTGCCGGTGGTAGAGCCGGATACAGCGATCAGGCCATCGCTGGTGTCATGCACACCTGTAACACCCCATCGCATGCCGAGGTCGCGGCTGAAATTGTCATTGACGATCACGATGCGTGATTCAATAAGCACCTGGCGTACCGGAATATCCAGGGTACTGACGAGTCGACGGATCTCCCTGATGTTCTCGCTGACATCCTGCACGAGCAGCGTATTGGTACGCTCGTCGATGGCGACGGTACCGCGCTCGGAAAGCATGGCGTTGCCCTTACCGCCCTTGCCCTTCATCAACTCGGCCAGATCACCTGCCTTGGCGTAGTTGACCTGCAGGAACTCGGAGAGCAGCGGTTCAAGCTCGCGAATATCCTTGCGGGCCTCGAGGTCGGCCTTTTCACGCGAGGCGATCTCGTCAGCTGGCGCAACGATAATGACGCCGCCGTTCTCGCGCATGTCCAGGCCCTTGGTGGCGAGGACGATGTCGAGCGCCTGATCCCAGGGCACGTTCTGCAGACGCAGCGTCACATTGCCGGCGACGCTGTCGGACACGATGATGTTCCGGCCACTGACATCAGCCAACAACTGCAGGACAGCGCGGGTCTCGATATCCTGGAAGGACAACGTGAGCCGCTCGCCGGTGTATTCGCGATCCGGACTGAACAGCGTTGGCTTGGTGCTCTTTTCCGCAACGACAACCGGCGCAATCTCAACGGTGAAAACGCCGTCGGACTGGTAGGCAAGTTCCTGGAACGGCAGTTTCGCGGCGATGCTGACCCGCGCACCGGAAGACGTACTCGCCGATTCAATCGAATTCACCGGGGTCGCGAAATCGGTAACGTCGAGCCGCTTCTGCAGGTTGGCCGGCAGCGCTGCACCATTGAAGGACAGCACCACGCGATCGCCTTCCTTGCGGACATCGACCGGGGTCGCAGGATCGGACAGCGTGATCACAACCCGTCCAGCGCCATTGTCGCCACGACGGAAATCCACACCGCTGACGCTGCGGCCACTCTTGGCGGCAGACGTCGCAGCGGCGGAGGCAGCACTGGTTTCGGGGAAGGTAGCTGCCGCATCAGAAGCCGTTTCCGGCGCACCGAGTGTTACGACAATGACGTTGCCGTCGACACGGGTCTGATAAGCCACCATCTTGTCGAGATTCAGAACGACGCGGGTCTTGCCACCGGCCTCGGCGGCAAGAATCGTGGACAGCGGACCGATATTTACGTCCTTGCGACGTTTGTCGAGGGCAAGGGTCGTATTCTTCAGATCGAGAGAGATGCGGGCGGGATTGTCGATGGTGAAAGCCAGTGGCTCGGATGCAGCACCCGAATTCACAAGGCGCAG
Organism: Gammaproteobacteria bacterium; assembly: GCA_049290495.1. Lineage (GTDB taxonomy): Bacteria > Pseudomonadota > Gammaproteobacteria > Steroidobacterales > SHZI01. The sequence goes on from JBATNV010000121.1 coordinate 2,104, forward strand.
TTCAATACGATCGCCGGGCAACGTCTGGACTTCAATATCCTTAAGCTGGTTGGCTGCCGGTGCAGCCTGGGCCAGCGCGGCAGACACCCCGGTCAATGCGATGGCCAGCGCACCGATCCATGTTGCAAGGACACGGCTGGCGGTATGCCGCCTGCTCGTTGCTCCTGCCATCTCACTGCCCCTGGTCGTGCTCATCATCCCGTACTCCCAACCATATCCTTGCGTCGGCAACTCAAAATCCGTGTCCCGCGGTGCGGGGACGGAAACCTCGCCTCAATTTCCAAGCGCGATCGAGGCCGACCGTTTATAGAATCCACCCATGCCATCTGGCACCAATTCCTCAACCTGGATGTCTGCCTGCGTCACTGCAACCACGCGACCGTCGTACTGGCCGATATAGTTGCCGGGCAGGACCTTGTGCAGCAGACCGTCTCGGGTCTGCACCAGCCCGTAAGTGGCCTTGCCCTGGCTTAGCGTTCCCGCCATCGCAAGCGTATCGAGCGGGTACTGCTCCAGATACTCCTTCGGGCGGGCTGAATCCGGGCGCGGACCCGTTGCACCGGCGCGACTCTCCGCAGAGCCGGGGACAAATGGTGAGCGCAGCGACTCCGCCGAGTAGGTGAAGGTCTCGTAAGGCTTGATCTGCGGCAAGGCTTCGATGCGGCCACCCGGCCGCGCCTTGACCGTATCGATGTACTTCATGAGGTCGGACTGGCCACCGCCGCAGCCGGTCAGCAATGTGGATGCGAGCAGGATTCCGACACCGGCCTGCCGGAGGCGAAAACTGTACAGCATGGATAAAACCCTGATCATCTAGCTTTTCTTCCCGGGCTTCGCTTTAGCCGGCTTCGCGCCCTTGCTGTTCTCGCGGGTCGTTTTGGATTTCTTGCCGCGCGGCCCCTTCGCTGCGGCCTCGGAAGCTGCTGCCGCCTGCAACTCGTCCTCATCCAGATAGCGATAGGTTTTTGCGGTGACGTTAAGGATCAGCTCGTCAAAGCCCGGATCCTTGCCCTTGGGCGTAATCTCGATGTCGTGCAAGGTCACGATACGGGGTAGCGCCGCGATATCGCTGACAAAGCGACCAAACTCATGATATGAGCCGGACAGGCGGATCTTGATGGGCTTTTCCGCGTAGAAATCCTTGCGGACTTCCTCGGAAGGCTGGAACAGCTCTTCCTGCAGGCCGGCACCGCGGCCAGTCTGGGAGATGTCCACCAGCAGATTGGGGATTTCCGTCTTGCCAGGCAGCTGCCGGAGCATCGTACCGAAGGAGCGCTCGATTTCAGCAAGCTGCGCCTTGTACGCCGTGAAATTAGCCGCCTTGCGCTGTTTGCTCTCGAAGGTCGTTCGCAACTCGCGCTCTTCAGCCTGCGCTTTTTCGAGTTTGGGCATCTGGTTTTGCCAGACAAAGGTCCAGAAACCACCGGCACCAGCAATTATAAATACCAGTGCGATGAAGAATGCCTGGATCGGGAACGGCCAACGGCCAATGTCATTGATATCGAGGTTACGGAGATCTTCAAGGAAGTTCATTTCACAACCTCCTGACTGTCTGTCGTGGATACCTGGTTGGCAGTCACTACAAACTGCGAAGAGCGGCCCGCAAACTCGCCAGTCTCCTGCGGCACGCCCTTCTTGGCTTTCGCCCCCGCCTCCCGCACCTCAACAACCTGGAGATCCGGCTGCGTAAACCACTTTGACTTGTCGAGATTGCGCATGAAAGCGGATACGCGGGTATTCGACTCGGCGTCACCGTGGATTTCCACGCGTGTCCCGGACTGCTTCACCGAAGTCAGGCGCACACCGTCTGGCAGCGTCTTCACCAGCTCCTCAAAGACATGCACGATTTCTGGCCGGCTGCGCTGGAGCTGCTCGATGATTTCCATACGCGCCAGCAGCCGCTCTTTCTTGGCTTCAAGATCGAGAATCTCGGCAATGCGCCCGTCGAGCAATTTGATCTCATCCTGCAGCAGCTTGTTGCGGGTCTGCTGACTGCTGACGACTCCGTTCATCACGAAATTTGAGGCCAGAATCACCAGGCCAGCGGCTGCGACTGCGGCACCCAACCCGATAAAGAACTGGTTACGCCGATTAGTGCGCAGCTCATCGCGCCAGGGCAATAGGTTTATGCGTGGCATATCAGTCGAAACTCCGAAGCGCGAGCCCACATGCGGTCAGCAGTGCAGTGGAGTCCTTGCGGATACCCTGTGATTTGGCCCGGCTGGAGATCTTCATCTGGCCGAGTGGATCACCGATCTCGGTAGGTATGCCGACCTTGCTTGAAATAACGTCCGCAACACCTGGAATGTTTGCGCAGCCGCCGCAAACCAGAATCTGGTCCGGCTGCTCCCGGCCACCGCCGGAAGCGAGGAAGAACTGCAGCGAACGACTGACCTGCTGGGTCATGTCGTCCATGAACGGGTCGAGCACTTCGGGCTGATAGTTGCCGGGTAGTCCGCCCTCTTTCTTGGCGCGCCCCGCATCCTCAAGGCTGAGCCCGTAGGTGCGCATGATTTCCTCGGTGAGCTGCTGCCCGCCAAAGGAGAAGTCGCGGGTATAGATCACCCGCATGTCCTGCAGAACGCTGAAAGTGGTATTGCTGGCACCGAAGTCGACGATGGCGATCTGGTGCTGCATGCCACCGTCCGGCATCTGGTGCACGAGGAGGTGACAGGCATTTTCGAGTGCAAACGGTTCAACATCGACGACACGGGCCACAAGGCCCGCCGCCTCGACCGCAGCCTTGCGCTGATCGACGTTCTCGGTACGGGTGGCGACCAGCAGGATGTCGAGCATCTCGGGATCGGTCGCTGATGGCCCCATCACTTCAAAATCAAAACTAACCTCTTCCATCGGGAAGGGTATGTATTGATCAGCCTGGATTTCCACCTGGCCTTCGAGCTCACGCGCTGTGAAGCGCCGCGGCATCTGGATGATCTTGGTAATGGCGGCGTCGCCGCCGATTGCGATGGCTGCGTCTTTCGAGCTGGTGCCCGCACGCTTTACGGCGCGACGAATGGCTTCGCCCACTGCCGGCGCATCGACGATCGTTTTCTCGTTGATCGAGTTAGGCGGTGTTGGCTCCGCGGCATAGCTCTCCGCACGGAAAGTCTTGCCGCTCTGAGACAACTCAACGAGCTTGATCGATGAAGTTGTTATGTCAAGGCCAATCAGAGACCTGGAACGTGAACCGAAAAGCACAGCTTTTCCCTTCTAAACCCGGAAGTTGCGCGAACAAAGTCTTCGGCACGTCACGATTTGCATTTAACCATATATCACTGTCGATAGAAACGCGCTGTGACACCCGTCACCAGTCCGGAAATGCCGCCGCCATCAGTTCGCAAAGGCAGACTGCGGCACTTCTCGTCCAGAAGCCCGGTCAGCGAAGAACAACACATGGGGAACAGCGCGCCAAGGCCGCGGATCACGATTCTGAATCGCACCCGAAACGGCAAGCACAGAAGACTCGTACGCAGAGGGTACAGATGAGGGATACAACAAAAAATCCATCATCTGGCGGCCCCGCTGTCGTAGGATCCTGCACTTGCGGCGGCGCCTCAACACGGCGCAATTCCTCAAGCAGTCCCGTAGACCGGTAGCTTTGCGTCCCCACCTTTCAGTAGGTTTGCCCAAAAACCGCGGCCAATATGCATAATCGTTACGGGCCGCGCAAGGTACCTTTCCCGCTTCTCAATGAAATTTCTGATTCGAGTCCTGCTGGCACTGCTCGGCATCGTCCTTACCGGTGCCATCGCCGGTGGCGTAACCGCCGGTACGGCCTGGTATTTTCTTTCACCGGGGCTGCCTTCGGTCGAGCATATGCAGGACGTTCCGCTGCAGGTGCCGCTGCGTATCTATTCCCGTGACGCACGTCTCATTGCACAGCTCGGTGAGTACCGCCGTATCCCGGTCCGGTACAGCGAGATTCCGGAAGTAGTCGTGCATGCCGTGCTGGCCGCGGAAGACGACCGCTTCTTCGAACACCCGGGCTTTGACTACGAAGGTCTTATGCGTGCCGGCAGCCATGTTGTTCTGACCGGCAGTCGTACCCAGGGTGGCAGCACCATCACGCAACAACTCGCGCGGGCCTATTTTTTAAGCCCTGAACGCACTTTTGTGCGCAAGGCCAAGGAGCTTTTGCTGGCACTGAAGATCGAGCAGGCCTTCAGCAAGCAAGACATTCTCACCCTCTACCTCAACAAGATTTTCTTCGGTCAGCGTGCTTATGGTGTAGCGGCAGCGGCCGAAGTCTATTTCGGCAAGCCACTCGACCAGTTATCCATCGCCGAAGCCGCAACCATAGCCGGCATACCCAAGGCGCCCTCGCTGCTGAATCCGGTTTCAGATCCTGTACGTGCAAAAGAGCGCCGGGCCTATGTGCTGCGCCGAATGCTGGAGCTTGATTTCATTGATGACGATGAGTACGAGCAGGCGATTGCCAGCCCGGTCGAATCGCAGCTCCATGTGCCTACGGCCGAACTTGATGCGCCCTATATCGCCGAAATGGTCCGTGCTGAAATGGTGACCCGCTTTGGTACCGACATCACCAGTCGCGGCTACCGGGTGACGACGACCATCGACAGCCACCTGCAGAACAGCGCAGATCGCGCACTACGCACTGCTCTGCTTGAGTACGACCGGCGGCACGGATACCGCGGCGCTGTTGCGCATGTGGACGGGGCCTTGCCGACAGCCGAGCCCGGGCGACAGCAACTGCTTGACGCATACCCGGTGCATCCGGACCTTTACCCGGCACTGGTGACGCGCCTGCACCCCGACAACTCGGCAACCCTGTACGTGCACGACATGGGCCTGGTCACCGTCCCGTGGACTAACCTGAGGTGGCGGCCCTATGTCGATGACGAAAGCGTCGGTCCGTCGCAGCAGTCGGTCGCCGAGATCGTCTCGGTCGGCGACGTCGTGTATTTGCTGCGCACCGTGAGCCGGGGCTGGCTGCTCGCACAACTGCCAGTGGTGCAGGGTGCACTGGTGGCGCTGGATCCGCTGGATGGCGCGACCGTAGCGCTGTCCGGCGGTTACGACTTTTTTGCCAGCAAATTCAACCGCGCGGTGCAGGCAAAGCGCCAGCCGGG
>JBATNV010000122.1:0-5919 GCA_049290495.1 Gammaproteobacteria bacterium
GCAAACGGTTCGGTGCTGAGGTGTGGAGCCCGGCGAATACCGGGCGGAGCTGTTGCTGGAACATGAAAACGCCGGCTTCAGTAACGATCGTAGCCAAGAGTACCACGGTCAAGCAGCTGTTCCGGACGGCTTGCCGGGCTGCCAAAGCCTTTCAGCAGCAGCTGCAGCGTGACGGCGGTGTCCGAGTCGCCGTCGCGACTGGTCAGGTTGCGCTGGGTAACCAGCCGCAGGCCCCAGCAGCAGGTCGAGTACTCCAGTCCAAAAAAGCTTTCCAGTACCTGGTTGTCCAGCAGGGAGTAGTCGTAGCGGCCAACGAAACTCCAGCGGTCGGCGATCGGCCAGGTACCCGTGATGTCGAGTTCGCGCAGCGAGTCACGCCGGAAGCGGTATGACACATTGATGATCTTGTTGTCGGCCGGCTTGTACATCACGCGTGCCTCGGCCAAGCGCGTGACGCTCGCGTTGGCATCCCACTGGTAGCCCAGATCCAGGTTCCATCGATCGTTGATGTTCATGCCCAGCTCGGCGATATAGTCAGAACTGCTGTCGTTGCTGGGCTCCTCACCCGGCAGCGTGACGTCCTGTGTACCGAAGTACCGCGTTTCGCCGACCGTGGCGGTCAACACCTGCGAGCCGTCTGCCGAGCGGATCAGCCGGGTGGTGATGCCGATGTTCATCTGGTCGGTATCGCCGAGGCGATCGAGGCCTACATAGCGATTGGTCCGAAACAGTTGCACGATGTCGAAGTCGGGCTGGATGGTGTCAAAGACCGGCATGTCGCTCTGGTCCTCGTAGGGCACATGCACGAACTGCAGGCGCGGTTCGACAGCCTGCAGCCAGGCATCGTCCTTGCCCCATGCACGCTCGAGCAAGGTGCTGAGCGAGACGCTGTAGATTGGCAGGCTGCGGCTCGGCGATTGTGCGATGCCCGGCGCCGTCGCATCGAGCGAATAGGCGGTGTAGTCGAAGACCACGGAGGGATCCACCGAAAGGGCGCCAAAGCGCAGCGGCAGGGCGACCTGGGGCCTGAGATTGACGCGCAGGCCGGTCGTGCCGGTGTCGCGGTTGAAGTAAGTCAGTTCGGATTGCAGTCGGTACTCGAGGCCGAGCGGATTATTGGGCCAGTAGCCATCGACCGCGAGTTGCGGCAGGCGCTGATAAGGTTTCTGCTCGTCCGTCAGCGTATCGTCGAGCGTCTGGTAGTTCTCAAGTCGCACCAGGGCTGACCACGTGTCATCAAAGTATTCGAAATCCACGCGTTGGCGCAGAAAGGTCTGACTGGCACTGCTGAGACCCGAGGAAAGGTCTTCGAAATAAGCTGAATCACTGACCTGCGTGCCATCGATGGTTGCCCGCCAGCGATCGCTCAGTTGCGACTGGTTGAACCAGTGCACCAGTGCGCGGTCTTTGCCGGTGACGTCATCCTGAGGCAGAAACTCGCCGTCCAGCATGCCGGTGGAGCGGTCCGACAGATAACGGAATTCGCCCTGCGCCTGCAGGCCGCGCTTGGACATGTAGTGCGGGGTGAGCGTGACGTCGTAGTTGGGCGCGAGATTGAAGTAGTAGGGTACCGCAACCTCGACGCCGCGCTGGCCACCGCTGCCGAAATCCGGCAGCAGCAGTCCGGAGCGGCGCCGGCCATCGACGGGATAGGTCAGCCAGGGTGAGTAGAGTATCGGTACACCCTTGAATTCCAGCCGGGCGTTGCGCGCTGTGCCGACACCTGTTTGCCGGTCGATACTGAGAGTGCCGGCACGCAACAACCAGTCATCCTTGCCGCGCGCGCAGGTGGTATAGGTCGCGTCTTTCAGCGTCAGCAGCCGGGTTTCCTCCAGCGTGATGCTGCCGGCCGAGCCGCGTGCCGGCAAGGTATGCAACTCGAATTTCGCTGCATCGACCCTGAACAGGCCGCTTTCGGTGTTGTAGCTGGCTACGTCACCGGCAAGCCAGGTGTCCGGATCGCGCAGATCGATATCGCCGCTGAGTTCAAACTCGCCTGTATCTCGATCGTAGCGCGCGCTATCGGCGCCCAGCTGGATATCGTTGCGACGGAGTACGAGCCCGTCCTTGAATATCGTCGGGCCGTTGAGGTCTACCTCCACGTCCCCGCTCAGTACATCGACGACATCTGCACTGACATCAGCGCGCGGCGCCAGCGGTTCAGGAGCCGGGATGGCGCAGCCGTATACCGGTACGGGTTCCCGCTCAGCAGCACCTGCGGCGGCCGCAGTCCACAGCAGTATCAGCAGCGCACGTCGCAAGGTGCCCCCAAAGAGTCCAGACCGGAATTGACGGGCGGAAGTATAGCGGTCGGCCGCGCATCGCGGTCGGACCAGTTTTCACCGTACCATTGGCTGATGCGTGCACTTATTCTTGCAGCCGGTCGTGGTGAGCGGATGCGGCCTCTGACCGACGACATGCCCAAGCCGCTGCTCCGCGCTGCCGGCAAGCCCCTGATCGATTACCACATCGAGGCGCTGGCGGGTGCCGGGATCACCGAACTGGTGGTCAATCTGTCCTGGCAGAGCGCCAGGCTACGCGACTACCTCGGTGATGGCGCCCGGTATGGTGTCAGCCTGCAGTTCAGCGAGGAAGGCCCGGAGCCGCTTGAAACCGGCGGTGGCATTTACCATGCCTTGCCGCTGCTCGGACCGGAGCCGTTCTGGGTGGTGAACGGCGATATCAGTTGTGACTTTCAGTTCGCGGTGTGTGGTCTGCCAGTCGGCATTCTTGCGCATCTCGTGCTGGTGCCAAATCCCGTCCATCATCCGGGCGGTGATTTTGTCCTGCGCGATGGACGGATCGTCGATTCCGATGCCGCGAATGTGGCGAAGCTGACCTTTGCCGGGATTTCGATTTTGGCTCCCGCACTGTTCCGTGGCGCGCAGCCAGGACGATTCCCGCTGGCGCCGCTGCTGCGCACGGCGGTGAAAAATGGTGAGGTGAGTGGTGAGAACTACAGCGGACGCTGGACCGATGTGGGCACCCCTGAACGCCTGCACCAGCTGGATACCGAGCTAAAAGGCTAGCGTCCTCTTTGTAACTACATCCAGCGCTGCAGCGGACGGTATAGCCAGCGCTTGACCTGCAGTTGCAAGGGAATCTCGCTCAGCCAGTGCCGCGTAACGGCAGTATTGCCCGGGTTACGTCCCATCGTCTCGAACAGCGCACGAAAATGCGTGCAGATTTCCACGTCGTCGGAAAAAATCATCGCCTCGATGAGGCGATCGTGCGCTGCATGTTCGAGGTTATAGCTGCCAACGGCGACCTCCCGATCGTCAACGAGAATTATCTTGGAGTGTTCGCCGGCGTGATTTTCGTAGATGCGGGCGCCCGCGTTCAGGGCCGACTCATACTGGATCGAAGCAGAGATCCAGGGAAAGTGTGTAACGCCCAGCGAGTCCCGATGGGAATGAAAGATTTCCACATCGACGCCGCGCCGGCAGGCACGCAGCAGTGCCGCTTTCAGCACCGGGGCTGGCTTGCAGTACAGCGATGCGATGCGTAGCGATTGCCGCGCACCGTCGATGAGCTGCACAAGTTCATCGGTGAGCCGGTTGCGCACGGTACCGAATGGGAATAACGCGCCTGATCGTTCGGCAGGATCCTCACGAACATAGCGCAGGCGCCGGGTCTTTTCCGAGACGGGCAGAGCCGGGAGGAAGTCGGTGAGTATCGCCGTTTCCTCTGCAGAGAGCCGGGCAAACCAGCAGGCTTCCCGAAGCAGGTGCGCAACGATGTCCCCCTCGATCTCCAGTGACACTTCGCCCCACTGGGCGAAGGAGTGGTGAGCGATATTGCTGCTGCCGAAAACTGCCACGCCAGCATCTGAGACCTGGATCTTGACGTGGACGCCACCGCCGACCAGACGGTGCCTCAGAGACAGCGGCGTGTAATAGATGACACGGCCGCCTGCCGCAGCGATTTCACCCAAAAGCTCCTGGAGCCCGGTGCGTCCAGACGGACTACTGAGATTCTGCGCGAGGCGCTGCCCGAAGCGATCGACCACGAGTACGACGCGCACGCCTCTGCGTACGGCGGCGAGCAGCGCGTCAGCCATCCTGCTGCCGCGTTCATCGTCACCGAAATAGTACGTCGTCAGAACGAGAAAGTGCTGCGCACAATTGACCATCTCCATGCGCAGCGACCACTCGTCCTCACGATTCGTGATGACGTTTACACGGGTAGCCGTCGAATCCTGGATGCTGCTCATGATCGGGCCATCAAGCTTCGGCTATCGGGGCTTTTTTCAGGAGCAGGGAATAGCGGGTACGTGAGTAGCAATCGTAGCCAGACGGCTTGCTGAAGATGGTTTCCTGGTCGACCAGCTCCAGGGTGAGTCCCTCCTGATCTGCAAGGTTCCGCCAGAAGGAGCGCGGCAGGATGAATGAGCCTGAAGGCGGATACTCATATTCGGCGTGACGATCCGGGTCGTTCACGATGCCGACGTAGACGGTGCCGCCCGGCCTGGTGATGCGCACCATCTCGAGTACGGCCCGACGCGCCGCGTCCACCGAGTCGAGGTACAGGAAAACGCCATGTGACAGCACCTTGTCGTAGCTTGCGGCCTTGATCGATGAGAGGTCAGTGATGTCAGCCACCCGGAAGTCGCCTGGCAACCGCGACCGGGCAATGCTCACCAGGTTTTCTGCGAAATCGACTCCCGCAAGGGACACGCTCCGATAGGCGGCCACTTCGGCCAGAAAAGCCCCCGATCCGCAGCCGGCTTCAAACAGGCGATCACCATCCTCCACGCCGATGAAGTCAGCCGCGCGGCGGCACAGCTCCGTCCAGTCGTCGCTGCTGATGAAGCTCCAGCGTGCGAAGTCCTTCAGGTGGATGAGGTCCTCGCGCTCGCCCAGGCGGTTGTATTCCTCACGGATTTCAGCAGGGATGACCATGGATTGCAGGGTACCAGCGGGGGGGCGATGCTACCCGTTTTCGTCTCCAGGGCGCTATCCTTTGTGGCCTGATGTTCTGAAAAAAGGGTGGGGTCCCCAATCCACATGACGGCAAACATCATCGGCCTGATTATCGGCATTATCGTCGCCATCCCCGGTACCATCATGCCGGTACGGAAGTTCTTGGGTGTGCGCAGGGAACGGACCTTCTTTTCACTGACGCTGATTCCGATCGCGTTGTTCTACATCGGCTTCTCTTACTATTACGGTGACCTCAGCGCGCTGCATGCCGAGATCGTCGGCCTGATCATCTTCACCGTGCTGGCGCTCTTGTCCCAGTTCCTGGCAAGCTGGATCCTGGTTGTTGCGTATGTCGTCCACGGCTTGTGGGACCTGCTGCATGAAGTCTTTGTCGGCGCGATTGGCAGCGCCATACCCTGGACCCAGGTACCGACCGGCTACGCGGCGTTTTGCCTGGCCTATGACCTGATCATTGCTGCTTACGTCTACAGGCGCATGCGGCTGTGGGACTAAGAGGACGCTTCCCTATTTAATGTAAGTTCCCGCAGCAGTCTGGCCAGCAACTCCTCACCTATAACTGACAGATTGATCGAAGCACCCAGCTCCTCAAGTGAGGTCACAGCAAGACCCGCGTGACCGCAGGGATTGATGCCGAGGAAGGGTGTGAGATCCATGGCGACGTTGAGCGCCAGGCCGTGATAGGTCGCGCCACGCCGGATACGCAGACCGACGCTGGCGAGTTTGGCACCGTTCACATAGACGCCCGGTGCGTCGCTGCGCGGAATGGCGGCGATGCCGTAACTCGCTGCGAGTTCTACTACTGCTGTCTCCAGCGCCGTCACAACGGAACGAATGCCTAACTTCGCCCGTGCGAGATCGACCAGCACATAGACGATCAGCTGACCGGGGCCGTGGTAGGTCACCTGGCCGCCACGGTCGGTCTGCACGACGGGTATCGCGCCAGTGCCGATCAGATGGGCCGGATTGGTATTCAGGC